>JBLGCN010000078.1:0-7953 GCA_047617405.1 Natronomonas sp. | reverse complement strand
CGGCGAGTCACTCGAGGACCGGGACCGCCGCGAACTCGAGTTCGGGATGGACAAGGCGATCGAACGGGCCGACCTGACAATCGAGAACACGGGGACACTCGCCGCGTTCCGTGAGCGGGTCCGGGGGCTGCTGGAGGGGTCGTCGTGATCTACCGTGTCGAGGCCGAGGTTACCGCCACAGTCCACGACACGGAGGTGACCGACCGGGTTGCCGACGCTATCACCGGCCTCTTTCCGGCCGCCGAGCCCGAACTCCGCCACGGCGAGTTGGCCGCGACGGTGCACGACCTGGAGCACCTCTCGGAGCTACTCCACCGACAGGAGATCCTCGATACGGCCCGTGGCAACTTCCTCTCGAACCAGCAGGCTAACAGCTTCTCCTTCCAGCTGAAAAAGCAGGCTGCCTTCGAAGGTATCGTCAACTTCGTTATCGAGCCCGGCGAGCTCGGTGCCATCGCCGTCCGGGTTGTCGTCGAGGAGCCGGATGTCGAGTCCTACGTCGACCACGTCGCACCCCCCACAGAGGACGGCGAGCCGGTCGACATCTCCGGGTAACATCGCCCCGGTAACCGTCCCTGTTACTGTGTGGACAGTGGCCGTCAGTCAGCGCCCGTGTATCCACGTGACGCCGCCACCCGGGTGCGGGCACCGTGGGCCTACACCAGCACAGCCACGACCACGAACAGGACCACCACGCCGAGCACGTCACAGACATTGGTGACGACGGGGATGACGACGTCGTCAGGGTCCAGCTCCAGCCGGTAGGCGACGTACGTGGTGACGGCCGTCACCAGCACCGCGAGCAGTGACAGCAGGAACCCACTCGTGACCGCGACGGCGAGCACTGTTCCCGGCCCCAGCCGTGCCCCTGTGGTCAGCGTCGCCAGTCCCCAGGCCCCCAGACCGACCACCGGAAACACCGTCAGCGCCAGCGCGACCGTGGCGACGGCGTTGCCAGCCAGCGTCTCGTCGCCGGGTTCGAACTCGACGGTCCCGAGGTGGACCGCCGTCGAGAGCCGTGCGGCGAGTACGCTCCCGAGGTTGCCCGCCGTGCCGATGGTGACCGGAACGAGCACGAGCAGTGACGGCGAGGCGAGTAGCTGGGCCTCGAAGCTCCCGAGGACGAGCCCGCTACCAACCTCCACGAGTGTCAGTGCCAGCAGGACAGGCAACGTTGCGCGGGTGATTGCCCCGACCCGCCAGTCGGTAGCCACCTACACCCCCCCCACGAGCAGGACGGTCCGGACCGCGAGCAACAGGAAGGCAACCCCGAACACGTCGCCCGCGGTCGTCACGATCGGCCCGACGAGCGTGTCGGGGTTGTACCCCCGGCGGTAGCCGGCAAAGACGACCAGCACGACCGACGCCGCGAGGACGACCCCCGACAGCAGCCCCGCGAGCAGGGCAATGGCAACCAGCGTCCACACGGACGCCACCGTCCGCCCGAGCCCCGAGAGGACCAGGAAGGTGGCGGTCGCGGCGAAGGCGCTCGCCAGGAGGCCGTTGAGCAGGGCGGCCGCGACCGCGCCCCCGAGCCGGCGGTCCGCGCCCACCCGGGGTTCGACAAGCCCCTGATGCAGGCCCGTGGCGACGCGCGCCCCCAGCGAGCCGTAGACATTCCCCCGGGTGGCGAGCAGGGCGGGCACGAGCACGAGCAACCCGTCGACCCGGGCGAAGTCCCCGCGCATCCCCCCGAGCACGACGCCCGCGAGCAGGCCACCGACGACACTGGCCGCGAGCGCGGGCAGCCCCTCGCGGTAGGCCGCCCGGGCGGCCTCGCGGACGCTCATCGTCACCTCTCACAGGCGCCCGGCATAAAAAGGCCCAGACACCGGACCGGCCGCCGGCCGGGCTATTCCACAACCGTTTCACCCGGGCGCCGTCGACCAGTGCTATGGACATCCTGCTGACGAACGACGACGGCGCCGACGCCGCCGGGCTGGTCGGGCTCTACGAGGAGCTGACGGCCCTCGGTGACGTGACGGTCGTCGCCCCCGCGGAGAACCAGAGCGGGGTCGGCCGGACCCGGTCACACGCCGTCGTCCGCAACGAGCACCCCTGGGGGTGCACGCTGACCGGCACGCCCGCCGACTGCGTCGCCTACGGGCTGCGCGGGCTCGACACCGGGTTCGACCTCGTCGTCTCGGGCTGCAACCATGGCCCCAACACCGGCAACTACGTCACCGGCCGGTCCGGAACAGTTGGCGCCGGCATCGAGGCGGCCTTTCTCGGGACGCCGGCGGTCGCGGTCTCGGCGTACCACCACGAGGACTTCTTCCCCGACCCGCCGGGAGCCTACGACTTCGGCCGGCCGGCCCGGGTGACCACCGCGGTCTGCCGGCGTGCTCGCGAGGGCGGGCTGTTCACGCCGGGGACACTCCTGAACGTCAACGTCCCGCTGGACGTCGCCGAGCCGCGGATGCGCCGGACGACCCCCTACCCCGACTACGACCTCAACGTCGAACACGACGCCGACCCGGCGGCGGTCGAGGCCGTCGAGGTACTCGGTCGCGACGGCGACGTCGACCCCGGCGAGGAGGGGACGCTCGTCCGGATGCGTGACGACGTCTGGCCGGGGACCGTCGGCCTCGAGAACCCGTTTCCCCCGACCGACCGCCAGCGCGACCGGTACCCCGTCGGGACCGACCGGCGGGCGCTGGTCGACGGTGAGGTCAGCGTCTCGCCGCTGTCCGTCGAACACGAGGACACCGGGAGCGAGGCGCTGGCGGCGCTTGTCGACGCCTACAACGACACGAGCGGGCTGGAGGCGTAACCGTAGCTACCGGCGGGGCGCGGGCAGTCAGTCCCCGAACGGGCCGCCGCCACCGCCCATCCCGCCCATGCCACCCGGACCGCCGGGGCCGCCGGGCCCACCCCCGCCCTGCATCTGCTGCATCATCCGCTCCATGTCGGCGTCACCCATCCCCTGGAACTGGTTGAGGGTGCGCTCCATCATCTTGTGCTGCTGGAGTAGCTCCCGGACGCGGTCCTCGGAGGTGCCCGAACCGCGGGCGATCCGTCTGACACGGCTCTGGCCGATACCGCGTGGCTCCTCGAGTTCGGCCTCGGTCATCGAGCCCATGATGACGTCGAACTCCCGCATCCGGTCGGCGGTGACGTCCATCGCGTCGTCCGGTAACTGGTCTTTGAGCCCACCACCGAGCCCGGGGATCATGTCCATCACCTGGTCCAGCGGGCCCATATTGTTCATCGCCTGCATCTGTTTGCGCATGTCCTTCAGGGTGAACGACCCCTCGAGCATGTCCTCGGGGTCCCAGTCGTCCTCACCCTCCTGGGCCTCCTCCATGGCGCGCTCGACGCGCTCGGTGAGCTGTTCGAGGTCGCCCATCCCCAGCAGCCGGGAGATAAAGCCGGAGGGCTCGAAGCGTTCGATATCCTTGACCGTCTCGCCGGTTCCGAGAAAGGCGATAGTGGAGTCGGTCTGGTCGACCGCCGCGAGCGCGCCCCCGCCCTTTGCGGTCCCGTCGAGCTTGGTGATCGCGACGCCGTCGACGCCGATGGCCGTCTCGAACTCCTGGGCCTGGTTCTTTGCCGACTGCCCCATCGCGGCGTCGACCACCAGCAGGTTCCGGTCGGGGTCGACGGCGGTGTCGATCCGCTCGATCTGTGCGATCAGCTCCTCGTTGAGGCCGTCACGACCCGCGGTGTCGACAATCCGGACGTCGGCGTCCGCGGTCGCCTCCATGCCCGCCTCGGCGATGGCGACGGGGTCGTCCTCGTCGGGGTCGCCGTAGAACCCCACCTCGGCGTTCTCGGCCATCTGTTTGGCCTGGTCGTAGGCGCCCGGACGGTCGGTGTCGGTCTGGATGACCGCCGGCCGGAGCCCCTTCTTCGAGAACCACCACGCCATCTTTGCCGCGGTGGTCGTCTTTCCCGACCCGTAGAGCCCCGCGAGCATGACCGTCTGGTTCTCCAAGGGGAGTTCGGTCGACTCGCCGACCAGCTCTACCAGCTCCTCGTAGACGATCCGTAACACCCAGTCGCGGGGCGTGGTGCCGGCGGGGGGTTCCTCGTCCAGAGCGCGGCCTTTGATGCTGTCGGAGAGGTTCTGGACCAGCGTGATATCAACGTCGGCCTGGATCAGCGAGCGCTGGATCTCTCTGACGATCTCCTCGACGTCCTCCTCGGAGATCCGCGACTTGCCGCGGAGGTTGTCGAGGGTGCTCCGGAGCGAACTCCCGAGGTCGTCGAGTACCATTTGCTGACGCCTATGCGAGTCCTGCGCTAAAGCCTTTCTCTCGGGTGTGGACCGCGACACGGCCGGCGGCCGGCCCCGCAGGGCAGCCGGCTCGCCGCGCTCGTCACTGCTCGTGCCGGTGCCCGCCGCAGTGCCCCGTCCCCGGAGCGTCCTCGACAAGGTCCGGCTCGCGTTCCCGGCCGGGTGCCGCGCCCGCCCCGTCGTCGTCGTCGGGGTCATCAGCCGCCATGGGCCACCCCGCCGGGGACGATGGCGCCGGCCAGCCTCCCAGTCCCGTTGGTGGTGTCAGGCGCGCGCTTCTCCCGGGTCTGTCCCTCGGTCGTATTCATGATACCGGCGCAGCCAGGGTCGTAGCTGCCTATCAGGGTACACGCTCGGGCTCACTTCAGCAGCCCCCTCACGGCCAATACCGCCACACTTCGCCCGTTGCGGACAGTGTTGCTGCTACACTCGTCACAGTATCTCGCTCGTGGGTGGGGGGTCCGGCGGTTTCCCGGTAACCCGACACCACACGAACGTATTCGCGTCCGGGATACCGGCGAAAACGGCTGGGAGAGCGGTCAGCCGACCAGGCGGTCGACGACTGCCTCGGGGTCGAACCGCTCGAGGTCGTCGTAGTCCTGACCGGTCCCCAGAAAGAGGATCGGTCTGCCGGTCACGTACGCAATCGAGATGGCGGCCCCGCCCTGCGGGTCGGCGTCGGCCTTCGTGAGCACCGAGCCGTCGGTCCCGGCGGCCTCGTCGAACTCCCGGGCGCGGTTGACGGCGTCCTGGCCGGCGACGGCCTCGTCGGCGAAGACGGTGAGGTCGGGCTCGACCACGCGGTCGATCTTCCCGAGTTGGTCCATCAGCCCGTCGCTGGTGTGTAGACGGCCCGCGGTGTCCCCGAGGACGACATCCACGTCGTTTGCCTCGGCGTACTCGACGGCGTCGTACAGCACCGCGGCCGGGTCGGAGCCTTTCTCGTGGGAGATGACCGTCTTGCCCAGCGCGTCGGCGTGTTCCTGTAGCTGCTCGTCCGCGCCGGCACGGTAGGTGTCGCCGTTTGCCAGCACCGACGAGAAGCTCCGTTCCTCTAGGTAGTGGGCCAGCTTGGCGATGGTCGTGGTCTTGCCGACGCCGTTGACCCCCGTGAACACGATGACGACCGGCTTGTCGGCGGCTCCGAGATAGCTGTCGAAGTCGAACTGCCCGACGCTGATCACGTCGTACAGGGCCTCCCGCAGCGCGTCCTGGACCCGGTTGCCGGTCGAGGAGAGCCGGCGCCGGGTCTGACCCACGAGATTCTCCTCGACACCGTCGAGGATCTCCTGTGCAACCTCCATCTCGACGTCGGAGCGCAACAGCGCGAACTCCAGGTCGTCGAGGTGGGCCTGGAGGTCGTCCTCGTCGATGACGGTCTTGCCGGTCGCCAGGAGCTTCGCCCGCTCGGTCAGCCCGCGGTCCCCGTCCGGCTCCGTGGTGTCGTCGACAGCCCCGCCGGGGGGTTCGGTGTCGGCGTCCTCGGCTTGGCCTGCCCTGTCGTCTGCCTCCGGGGCCTCGTCTCCGGTATTGGCCGCCGCCGGCTCCGCCGGCTCCGCTGGCGCCGGCTCAGGTTCAGGCTCGCGTTCAGATGGGGCTTCCGTGGCCGGCTCCGTGTCGGCCTCGCCGCCGCCTTCATCACCGTCCTCTGGGGCTGTGACCGTCTCAGCGTCCTCCTCGACGTCCTCGGTGAAGTCCGTGAACTTGTCCTTGAGCCCGTCGAACATCGCCTACTCGTCCTGCTGTTGCTGGAGCTGCTGCATCTGCTGCTGTTGCATCTGTTGGGCCTTCTGCTCGAGTTCCTGGCCCTCGGACTCGAGTTCGGCCGCCTCCGAGCGCAGGTCGTCGATCCGCTCGTCGAGGGTCTCCTTTTTCGACTCGAGGGTCTCGACCGCGCCGTCCTGGCCGCGCTCGGCCGCGTAGCCGCCGCCGAGTTCGACTGTCACCTCGTCGATATCCTCGATGGTGGCCTGGAGGTAGGCACCCCCGCCGAGTGGCACCTGTACCGTCGAATCCGTCTCGAGGGTGTCGATAGCCTCGATGGCCTCGTCGACCTCCCGCTTGCGGGTCTGGAGCCCCTCGATCTCCGCCTCGACGGCCGCCTGCTGCTCCTCGATCGCCTCGATCTGCTGGGCGAGTTCCTGAAGCTCCTGTTGACCGCCGCCACCACCAAGACTCATGCCTGCACCTCGCTGATCTCGATCTGCGTGCGCTTGAGCCCGTGTCGCGAACCGAACTCGGCGTAGGCGTGTTCGGTCGCCACGCTCTCGTTCTCGGCCTGAATCTCCGTCTCGAAGGGCTGCCAGCCGTCGCGAGCCTGCCAGCGCCCGCTGACCGTGTACGCTTCCATACTCACAGGTGGGGTTCCAAGTCGGAAGAACCTTGCCATACCACCACTCGCAGCCTCGCTGTGTCCCGTCCAGGCCGTGGGTATCAGCCCGTGTCCGTCGGCGGCGCGCTCAGGGGCCGGCGTAGCCCAGCGCGCTGTCGATCCGGCCCAACTCCGGCCCGGTTGTCTCCTCGCCGACCACGTAGCCGTGACTGTTGGCGACCAGCCCGGACCCGACCAGCGGCGCGCCGTAATTCACGGTGCCGATGTCGGCGGGCACGCCCAGCAGGCCCTCCAGACGGTCGAGTTCCTCGTCGGTCGCCCGGGGGTGACAGAGCACACCCTTCGTGGTCGCGGCCGTCGCCGTGCCGACCGTATTGACGCCGGCGACGTCGCCGCGCTCGACGGGCACGCCCAGCCCCTCGCGAACCGCCGTGACCGCCTCGGCCGGGAGGTCCGGGTGGACGTAGGCACCCTCGTCGGTGGCGACGACGACGTTGCCGGCGGCGTTGACCCGGCCCGGGAGTTCGGTCACCGGGAGGTCGACCGCGTCGACGATACGGCGACGCTCCCGGTCACGGATCCGGCTGCTGACCAGCAGCCCGTTCCCGTTGCCCGCGACGAGTGCGCCGACGGTGCCCGAGCCGCCGACGGTTGTCGGGACAGCCGGGACGCCGAGTTCCTCGGCACAGTCCTCGCGCAGTCCGGCGTCGATATCCGGCCGGACGAGCAGGCAGTCGTCGGTGGCCCTGGCGAAGACACCGAGATAAGACGACCCGGAGAAGGCGGCACGGAACACGTGTCAGACGACCCTACTCCGCGGTCTCCGCCTCGACCACGCTCTCGCCCTCCTCGTCGAAGCGGGCGGCGCGGACGCGGAGCTTGCGCGGCGGGGTCGACTCCGCCCAGACCGCGCTGTTGATCGAGGGGTCCAGCCTGACGGCCGCCTCGTCGACGGAGAAGTGCTGTGCGAGGTGGTCGCGGATGATCCCCATCGCGGCGTTTGCCTGTTCGTGACCGGCCTCGACGCGCGCGTCGCGGAGCGGGACGGTGACGACCCGTTCCTCGAAGTCACCGGCGCTCATTCGTCGGTGTCACTCCGCCGCCAGTTGCGCCGTTTGGGGTTGCGCTGCACGTCCCGGTCGGTCTTGAGCATGACCCACGCAGGGACGCGGTTGTTCTGTCGCTCCAGCTTTGCGAGTCGCTTTTTCTTTGCCTTCGACTTCTTGCTCATGGTATCAGAGTGTTCCCGGCCGTTGGTTAAATGTGTGTTCCTTCTCCCGGACAGCCACTGTCCTCAGACGAACGCGAGCGGAACCATCACGGCGACGCCGACGGTGAGCCCCGCGGCCAGTTCGGGACGGCCGCCTCGCGGGAGTTCTCG
>JBLGCN010000077.1:0-7976 GCA_047617405.1 Natronomonas sp. | reverse complement strand
TCCTGGGAGACGTCGTCGACGCGGTCTGACTCGTAGGGCTCGGTGTTCGAACTCTTGATGACGGTGATCCCGCCGAGGTTGTTCTCCAGGCGGGAGTTGAGGGAGCCGACCGTCGACCGGACCTCGGCGTACTTTGGCTGGATGATATCGATGAATTTCCTTGTGAAGATGGCGATCAACGGCACCGGTAACAGCGCCACCAGTGCGAGCTGCCAGTTCAGCGCAAAGAGGATGACCGCGATACCGAGCACCATCACCACCAGCCGGGAGACGGAGTTCATCCCGTCGTTGAGGAACTTCTCGAGCCGGTTGACGTCGTTCGAGAGCACCGACATCAACTCGCCGGTCTGTTTGTCGGCGAAAAAGTCCATGTTCAGCCGCTGCATCTTGTCGTAGGTGTCGGTCCGGATATCGTGTTGGACGCCCTGGGCGAAGCGGTTCCACCCCCAGTTGCGGGTGTAGTGAAAGACCGCCGCGCCGAGGAAGGCCGTGCCGATGATCCCGGCGGTGAGCCACAGTTGGCCCACCTGTGTGGCCGGGAGCCACGACTCCGGCAGCAGGAAGATACTGAACCCCGCCTCGTTCCGGAAGACCGAGTCGATAGCGACCGCGAGCAACAGCGGCGGCAACAGGTCGAGCACCCGTGCGAGGATGCTACTCGCCAGACCGGCCGCGAAGTAGCCTTTCCGGTCGCCGCCGTACTCGGTGAACAGCCGTACCATCGGCCGGTCGACATCCTCCCGCTCCTCCTCGAAGGCGTCCGAGTCCGGGCCGGCGTCAATATCCACACCTACAGTAATTACCGGACGCTCAAAACACCGTCGGGACCGTCGGTTCGCCGCCTCACAACGGGGCGTTGTGCGGCTGTCACACCGCGCGATACTTGTTATCTAGATTCCTCTACTGCGACGGTTCTCATTATCAAGATACCATCCCCATGGCTGGTGGGTCGTACGATAGACACATGTCACGCCACGACACCACGGCGGGTGACAGACAGACCAGCCAGCAAGACAGGGCCGCCGACGGACCGGGGGAGCTCGACCGCCGTGGGTTCCTCACGTCGGCGCTCGCGCTCGTGGGGCTCGGGTCATACTCGCTCGACCTCCCGTCGGGGGTCGGCGGGGGGCAGGGAGCGCCCGACGGTAGTGGCGGGCACGGGCAAGCAGCCAGGCGCCGCCGGCGCAAGCGCGCCGCACAACGGCGCCAGGAATCGATCCAGGCCAACCTGCGCGACCGCCCGCTCACCGAACAGCCGACCAGCGGCGACGAGACCCGTTTTGGCCGTGGGGTGAACTACGTCGCCTCCTTCTCGAAGGGGCTGCCACACGACGAGTACGGCGAGGTGGACCCCGACGCCTTTGAGGCGCTCGTCGCCGCGCTGGACCAGCCAAACGGCGGCGACTTCGAGGCAATCCCGCAGGCAGGGGTTCGGCCGCTGACGAACCCGGAAGCGGCGGTCAGTTACAACTCGGTCGGGCTGGACCCGAACGACGTGTACGCGCCGGCGGCGCCGGCGTTCGACAGCGCCGAGACGGCTGCGGAGATGGTCGAACTGTACTGGATGGCACTGCTCCGGGACGTCCCGTTTCACGCGTACGAGAGCGACGGCCGGGTGGCCGAGGCGGCCGCCGAACTGTCCGGGCTGACCGACTTCGCGGGCCCGACCGACCCCGCGGGCGTGTTCCGGGGGACCGTGCCCGGGGTCAACAGGGGGCCGTTTGTCAGCCAGTTTCTCTACCGGGACTTCGAACGGGGGGTCCACCGGCGCGACCAGCGACTCCGGGTGTTCGACCCCGACAACGGCGAGTACCTCACCGACTACGACGAGTGGCTGGCGGTCCAGAACGGCGAGACCCCGAACGGCGGGATCAACCACACTACCCCTGGCGGCCCCTCGGCGGCCGACGCCGGCATCCGGACCGACCGAAAGCGGTACATGATCACCGGCCGGGACCTGGCGACGTACGTCGTGGCGAACGTCTCCCAGCAGCCGTACATGAACGCGGCGTTGATCCTCCAGAACAGCGAACTGTTCGACCGGGACCCGCTGGACGATGGCCTGCCGATCGCGCCGAACGTGCCGGCGGGGTTTACCGACTACGGCCGGAGCGCCTACCAGTCGTTGCTGGGTGGGATCGTGCAGGCACACAAACACGCCGCCTGGTACCACAAGTGGCGCGTCCACCGGCGCCTGCGACCGGAGGCCTTCGGCGGGCGCGTCCACCACGTCCTCGACGGGACGCGGATCGACGGCCAGCCCGCCGCCGACCGGTATCCGGTCCACGACCAGTTGCTCGACTCCGCCGCCCTCGACCGGACTCGGAAGACCTTCGACACCGCCCTGCTCCCGCAGGCGTACCCGGAGGGTGGCCCGACCCACCCCTCCTACCCCGGTGGCCACGCGGTCTCGGCGGGCTCGTGCGCAACGGTTCTCAAGGCGTACTTCGACGAGGGGATGCGGCTCCCGAACCCGGTCCGGCCGACCACCGACGCCGACGGCCGGTACACCGAACTAGAGCCGGTCGACGCCGACCTCACCGTCGGCGGGGAGCTCAACAAGCTGGCGACGAACATCGCATACGCCCGTAGCTGGGCGGGGATCCACTACCGCAGCGACACCACGGCCGGACTGCGCATCGGCGAACGGGTCGCGGCGAGCATGCTCCGCGACCGGCTCCGTCAGCGGCCGGCCGACGCCTACGGCTCCCGTGGCAGCTTCACGTTCACCACCTTCGACGGCACTGAGGTGACGGTCACCGCTGACGGCGTCACTCCCGAGAGCGCCTTCGACCCGCCGCTGTTCCGGTCATGAACCGACAGACAATATCACGAAGCTTTCATCTCAGCACGAACGAAATTAACCCGATATATAAGGAGGATAAAAATTGACGATGAGCGAAATAAACAGAGACAACACCTGAAGCGGGTATCGACGACAGCCCGCAGGCGTACTCGCGAACCCAACCTGTCGTCGACTCCGAGACGCCCGCACGCGCCTCGAACGGACGGCTCGCCGAGGACGCCGTCGCCGCCAAGTTCGGCAAGTCGTTGCCACGCGACAAGCGCGCCGGCCTGCCGGCGACGCGTGTGTACAGGAAACTGGCCGCTGCGACCGAGACCGGCGGCGAGGCGGTCGCCTACGAGTAGGCCCCGCAGGCGTACGAGGACGCCACGCCGCCGGCGAGCGCCGACCTGACCGACGCGGCCGAGGGAACGCTGGACCCCAAGCCGCTGGCCAAGCCGGAGACCGCCCGGACGTACGGGACGGAGGGGGCCTTGACCACACGGCTGCGGATTGCCGCTCCGCCGGCCTCCGACTCGACGGGGCCGCCGTACTCCGGTCTCTCGAGGACCAACTCAGCCCCCCGAACCGCGTCGACGGGACGGTCACGCCCGGCTTGGAGACCGTTGCTGTGGAGTCCGTGACAGTCGAGCCTCCGGTGTAGTGAGCCAGAGCCCGGCTACAGGTCTTCGGGGATCCTGATTCTGTCACCGACAGTCACGCCGGTCCGGTTTGTCCACCCGCGGTTCACCTCCAGAACGTACCTCGCTCGCGCCTGGTAGGGGGCGTCGGTCCCCCCGACATCGGCGTGATACACCCGAGTGACGGTGCCGTTCGCGCCGACGAAGACGATGTCGAGCGGGAACGACATCCCCCGCATCACGTAGGACTGCTGGCTTTCCTGTGGGTGGACGAACAGCATCCCCTCGTCCGGGGCCAGCGAGTCGGTGGCGCTGAGGCCGGTGTAGCGCTTGTCGCTCGTGTCGGCGACCCGGACATCAACGGTCGCGAGTTCGGTCCCGTTCGGGTCGGAGGCGACGACGGTGAGTCGCTCGTAGCCGTTGTTGGTCGCCGTTTCCGTCGCTGTCGCTGTTGCTCCTGTGGCTTCGGTGTCCTGACCTGTCGACTCCGCGGCAGGTGTCACAGCCGCCGACGGGCTGGACCCGGTTTCCGGCGGTTCACGACCGTCGGGGCTGTCGGCACACCCGGTGACGGCACTCACACCGGCCGCCCCGACCCCCGCGAGCACCTCCCGACGGCTCCAGTCACCGGCCCACTCGGGCATGGCGGCCGTAACCGGGGGAGTCACTTATACTGCCGTCCCGTCGTGACGGCACTCGCCGCCCCAGGATGGCGAGAGTCTTCACAGACGCACAGCCGGCAGTATTGGTCCCGCCGTCGCGAGCGCGACGGGCTAGCTCACCCTCGCCGGTGTGCCTACCGGGCCCGGAGCCCCGGCGGTATCTCGACGGTATCACCAACCCCGAGGCCGGTGCGGTTGGCCCAGCCGCGCTCGACCTCGAGGACGTACTTCGCCCGGCCCTCGAACCGGCCCGCGGCGTCGACGGCGGCGTGGTGAACGGTGGTGACGGTGCCGTTGGCGTCGATAAAGACGATATCGAGCGGGAAGGACATATCCTCCCGCGGGCCGGCCATCACGAAGGGGTGGACCGCCTCGGTCTCGTGGACGAACAGCATCCCCTCGTCGGGGCCCAGTGAGTCGGTCTCGCTGAGCCCGACCCGGCGTTTCGTCTGCGTGTCCGCGACCCGGACCTCGACGGTCGCGAGTGCCGTCCCATTGGCATCGGTGGCGGTGACGGTCGTCCGCTCGTAGGACCCGGGGTCACCGACGAGCAGGCCGGGAGCGAGCGTCAGCAGCAGGACGACACCCGCGGCGAGCAGGAGCGCCCCGCTCACCGCCTGCCGGGCGTTCATACCGGCCGGTTGGACAGTCGACCCCTAAACCTTCCGAACATGGTAAGCATTATTGACTCGGGTGGACTCCACTCGAATACGGGTTCGTGGTCTAGCTGGTTATGACGCGGCCTTTACAAGGCCGAGGCCGGCGGTTCGAGACCGCCCGAACCCACTGCAGTGTGCTGCGAACAGACGTGAGCGGCGCGTTTCGAACCCTTGGAGTCGCAGCGGCCGAGCGAAGCGAGGCCGACCGTCTCCATCCGGTTCGAGACCGCCCGAACTCACTCCAACTATCCCGGCGTCTGCGGTATCCAGCGTCGACAACCCGACCCAGCTAAAACTCCGCCGCTACACCGAGCGGTAACTGGATATTAACCTCTATATTCTGGTACGTCTACCTCTGTATCAACTTTTATAACCGTTCCGTATGTCGACAGTACGCACATGGGCTGTCCGTACCATGACGGTGGGGACCGGGAGGAATCGACAGATGAACGCGCCGAGGCGAGCAGCACCGAGCCGGGCGGCCGGGGGATCGAACGGCGGTCGTTCATGAAGTCCGCACTCGCTATCGGTGGGGCGAGCGCGCTCTCATCGGTGCTTGGGGTTGCTGGGATTCCGTCGGTTGCGGCGGCCAAAGACGGCCACGACCCAATCGGTTTCGCCGCCCGGGACAACCGCCAGCATGCCTGGGACGGCTATGAAAAGTACTTTCGGGAGCGTGAGCAGACCCTCCCACCGGAGCACCACCTCGTGCTCCACGTCGACTATACCGGTGACGGTGAACCGACGGCGGCAGACCGCCGAGAGGCGGCCGAGGCGTTCCGCGAGGTCGAGCGCACCTTCGAGTGGGGTCACGAAGGCGTGCTGTTCACGATCGGCTACTCGCCGGCGTACTTCGACCGGTTCGACGAGCCGTTGCCGGCAGGAATCGGCCCTGCGACCGAGGTCGACTTCGACAAGCCGTCGCTGCTCCGGCCGAGCACGCTCATCGGGCTCCCGGGCGTGACGCTCGAACGAGAAAAACCCGTCACCGCGGACGAGTACGACGCGGCCATCCACCTCGCGAGCGACGACATCGGGAAACTCCTCCTGGCTGAGGCGATGTTGTGGGACGAGTACGACCCCGACTACGTCTGGGAGGACGAGGCGCCCGACGCTCCGGACCCGTTTGAGGTCACCCTCGACGGGATCTTTACGAAGCCGACACAGTACCCCGAGCGGCGGGTCGGCTTCGCGGGCCATGACAACGTCGAAGAGCGACTTGACGAGGACACCGACTTCGACGCCGACCGCGTGCCGAACGAGGACGAGTTCGCCGAGGAGGTCGGCAACAACCACCCCCCGGCGGAGCTGTCGATGGGGTTCAACGACCAGTACAAAAACAGCCTGCCGCGGGAGACGAACGTCACACTGCTCGAGGACCAGCGGCTCGTGGTACCGAAAGACCCCGGCGTGTTCGCGCAGGGGACGGTCCAGCACGTCTCGAAGCTGAACATCGACCTCGCGGAGTTCTACGACGAGAACGACCGAACGGAACGGCGTGACCGGATGTTCTCCCCGGACCACGACGACGACAACACCGGCGCGGTCGGCGAGAACCTGGGGAACTCAAACGCCCCCGGCGACACGCCGATGCGTGACGTCACACAGGCACCCGACGACCCCGAGGCGGGGGACAAGGCCCGCGAGACGCAGTCGGACTGGGAGGAAACTGAGACCGTCGGACACGCCCAGAAGGTTGCCCGCGCCAGATTCGACATGGAGAGCCGTATTACCGAGGAGGGCCAGGAGCGGCTCTCCGGCGGGGACCGCGAGGAACTCCTCCCCGCGGAGGAGCGCGATGACGCCCTCCCCGGACACGACGGGACGCAGAAAACCGAGGGTGTGATGCTCCGGCGTGACTTCGCCGGGACCGCACCCACCGCCCCTGACGGGGGCCGCAGCCCCAGCAACCATTTCATCGCGCTGATGCGGTTCAACCCGTATATGGCGTACATGCGGCAGGCGATGAACGGCGTCCCGTTCGATTCGAGTGCCTTCGGGCTCGTCGGCGACGGACAGATCGACCACGACAACACGGGAGCGGTGTTCGACGACGACGGGAATCTGGTCGACGTTGACGACGCCAGCGGCATCGCAAACTACCTCGAGACGCAGCGCCGTGGCAACTATCTCGTGCCGCCGCTGACCCAGCGCGCGCTTCCACACCCACAGGGCGAGGAGGTCGACATTACGGTCACACGGGCCGGCCAGAATTACAAAGTGACCGTCGACGGAGTGACCGCCGGTGACCTCGAAGACGGCTCCGTCCAGTTTGGTTGGTTCTACGATGTCAACCGCACGCACGGGGCCAAACCGCGGCAGGTTACCCAGCGTGGCAACCGGACGACCTTCGTGTTCCCCGCCGAGGAGACCGGTATCGACACAGCCCCCGGTGGCCCGGACGGGGATGTCCGCGTTCGGCTGTTCGGGAAGAAGGGAACCGGCCGGCCGGTCCGCGGGACGGCTACCGTCGAGAGCGCCACTGACACCGAGGGCCGAGAGGCCAACGACGGAAGGGCAAGGGGTAACAGAGGCGACAAGGGCAAGCGAACGGCCGGTAACAGGTAACAGAGACCAGGGCAGCGCGTGTGCCTGCGCCCGATACCTCGCTTGAGCCTGTCACATCAGGTCGGCTCATCGCGAGAACTCGGCTACAGGGAACAGATACCCTCCACCGGGCTCAATAGCGTACAGCAGAGTGATACGACACGTTACCGGCATAACGTCGGGCGGCCGTGCTGACGACACGACCCACACTCAGATGTCGGGCTGTGGCTCCGTTTTCCGGCACTCGAGGCTGACGAGCAGCTGCTGTGCACTCCGGATATGGTAGTTCTGCACCGCCGGCTCCTCTGCCTTGAGCGCACAATCGAGATGGTCCTGCACGCCCTGGCTCAGCGAGGGCCCGCCGGCCGTGGAAACGTCGCGCAGGTCCTGCGATGACCTCTGAGTCATAGTATGACTCAATCACGCCAAGATAACAAATCTTTGCCATGGTATGCCATGATCACGCCTCGCGTGTCCACGATTTACCACCGACTCGACGGCGGGCGTGTGCCGCGTGTGCCACAACTGGACGAGGGCCGTGTAACCTTCCGTGCCTTTCCGGAACGAGACGCACACGATATGGACGTAATTGGCCGTTTCGACCTGAGATACCGTTACTTCTAACAGCCGTGACCCCGTAATTTATTCTGCCTGGCGCGGAGGCATCCGGCATATCCGGCCA
>JBLGCN010000076.1:0-8038 GCA_047617405.1 Natronomonas sp. | reverse complement strand
GCGGCGTGACGGTGTGCCCGCGGTTCTCGGGAGTCGCTTGCCCGGTTACGTCCTCACGCCGGAGACGCAGAGTGGCGACACCGAACTCCGCCAGTCCCGGTCGAGGCCGATACCGTCGACCCTGTCCTCGACGCGCTGGGGGAAGCAGGCGTCGATACTGAGAGCTACGCGGTCCTGCTCCGGGCCGCGGTTGCGACGACGGCGGACGCCGACCGCCCCCGGTTGCCGTGCTCCTCGCCGCCTGGAGCGTGCAGACGGGGTTTGCGGTCCCCGGCATCGACGAGAGTGAGCGTCACGTGCCCCTCGTTCTCAGTCGGCCGGTGGGCACGAGATATCCGACACTCGCCGGCAATCTGGCCACGAACATCGAGCAGCGCCTCGACCAGCCGGTGTGAGCATCAGTAACCTATCGGGACCAGCAACAGGGGCGCAGACGGGTGAGACGGCTCGGTTGGCGTCTCGTGACTGTGTTCCCCGCGGTGCTCAGTTGACCCACCCGGTGACGTGGGGGGAACTGGCGATCAGGCCGTCCACCTCCCGGTAGGAAAGAGCCCACGCCCCGGCGCGGGAGTCGACGGTCCACGCGTTAACCGCCAGCCCCGCGTCGTGGGCGTCGCCGACGATGCCGGTGAACAGACACAGCCACGCGTTCGGGTGGACGCACTCGCAGTCGGTCGTCACCGCAACCGCGAGGTCGTCGGTGGGGGTCAGACCGAGGACGTATGCGAGGTCGACACCGTCGTTGTCCCCCGCGTTGACCGCTCTGACCGCCTCCGCGTCGAACGAGGAGACGATGACGTAGTGCGGGGTCGAGCGCGCTGACTCGAGCGCGTGTTCGACGATGCCCTCCTGTTTCAGTTCGAGGTTTACGCCCGTGTCCTCGGGGATTGCGTCGAGGACCACGTCGAGCGTCTGGATACCCTCGCCGCCGTGGGCGTCGAGTTTGGCGAGTGCTGCCGCGTCGAGGTCGTCCACCTCTGTCGTCCCGTCGGCGCCGATGTCGATGAGCGAGTCGTGTGCGACGACCAGTTCCCCGGAGCCACACCGCTGGATGTCGAGTTCGATCATATCGGCCTGTGGGGCGGCTCCGTTGACGGCCGCGACGGTGTTCGCCGAGTACTGGCCGTCGAACCCACGGTGAGCGATGAGATGCACGTATCAACGAGTTGACTGCCGAGCCGATTAGGCCTTCGGGCGAACCCGGGTAGTCCCCGTCACCGCGAGCGACCCTCCATGTCGAGGTCTCCGCGGCTCCGGTGCCCTATGATGCCTGTTGCTCGGCGGGATTCGGTGAACCGGGTGAACAGGGCCGCCGGGCAGACACTGCCATCCGCAGGGGGTGGCTCGTCGGCACACGCTCCGGTCACCACCACAGTCCTGCTTCGTACGCCAGCCCGTGCGCACTTATGTGTGAGACACGTACACATGGTGGGACATCACAACGACGCATGTAGCCAGACCCAACAGGGTGTCCCGCAACGCTGCCGGTCGGCGCCCGCCATCCTGCCATGCCGCAACCGACCGGCGGCGTTTCGCGCTAAACGGTTGGTCAGTGCGTCCATGCGCTTCGGTGCCGGGGGTGCCTGAACGACCCCGCGGGCGGAATTCGGCCCGGCGGTCGGCTCACGCCTCGTTCGGACAACAGCCGCGGCAACGCCGGGTCTCGTGTTCGGCCTCCTCTGTGGTGGACCGCTGGTCGAAACGGTCCGGTCTCTGCCCTGTGCCGATGTCATGCGTCGTAGACACCGGTGTACGGTCTCACGCGCTGTACTCAGCGGCGCCGCTGAGACCGCTCGCCGACGAGGCGTTCGACACCCGAAGTGTTTCCGGACAGGGCCGGGTCGCTGCTCAGGCAGGAGTATCGCCACCCTCGCGGCTGTGAGCGGTCAGGGCTCCCGTCACCCTTCACAGAGGTCGAGTTGACGGTCGTGCGTACGGAGGATTCAGGGGCACAGAATCCCAACGGCTGGTATGAACTCCGACACCGAGTCGGTCGACCTCCACGTCGACTTCACCGCGATGTTGCAGTCCGACGACCTGCCACACCGCGACCGAACAAGGGCGGACGGGCTCCCCTGGCGGCCACCGACGGGGTGGCACCACGCCGAGGTTGTCGCGGTGGTCATTGAGGCGCTGTTCACGGAGGTCGTCGAGGTCGAGACGCCGTTTGACGTGTTGCAGGCGGATGGAATGGTCAAGTACCGGGCAACAGTGCGTGCTGACATCGAGAGTCTGCCCGACGACAGGGTCCGGGTCATCGACCGCCCGGACACCGATGGCCCGCCCTCGCGCCGCGAGTTCGACTCCTCGACGGAGACGTTCGACGTGGAGGACGCACTCGACAACCTCTGAGGGCGGTCACTCGGCCACACTCCGTTCGCGTAGCGGTGTGCCCGCTGTCTGCCACGGCTCCCGAGGTCCGCCACCGACTGCGGCGTTCAGTAGGGTCGTGTTGTGACGTGCGGACAGCCGATATCAGTAGGAGGCAAGAGCAAAGACCGGGTGGAGGGGAAGTAGTAGACACTCCGGCCGGCATCGCCTTGCCGGCACGCACTGTATTGTGGGTTCCAAAACCGGGCGGTCCCGCCGCCCGTCAGTCCTCTGTCATTGCCGGGAACGCCTCGTGACACTCCGGACAGACCACGGCCCGGAAGAGGAGGCCCGCCTCGGCGTCCTCGACATCGAAGTCCACGCCACACGACGGGCAGGTTCCAACTGACACAGCCCACAGTACGGTCTGGTGGCGGGAAAGCGACTCGCCGACCACGTCTGTTGAGGGGGCTGTCGGGGCTCCGTTCCGACCGCTCCGAAGGGGTCGGTGGGGTGCCTGCAGTGTGGCACGCTCGTGTGTCTACCGAGTCTGAGAAGTGCCCGGGGAGGGCTCCGAACCCTCGATCTCCGCATATCCCAGGTCCGAGGACGACCCTCGGGGGGACGCGTGCCGCGTGTGTGAGAACCCTATGAGTGCGGCGCTATGTCCAGCTAAGCCACCCGGGCGCAGTCAGTGATAGCGCTGTTTCGCTCTTTAAGCTTCCCATCTCGCTCAGAGGAGCAGCGGCAGGCCGAAGACGATGCCCAACCCGACGAGCGTGACCAGGGCGCCGAACCCGACCTGGCGCATCGTAAATCCGGCCTGCGGGGCCGTCGACCGGAGCGGGGGCTCGCGCTCCGGCGGGGTCGGTGTACCGGGGTCGTATGCCGGCCGGTCCTCGTCGTGGTCGTCTGCCATACGTCGACCTATCCCAGTTGCCTATTTCGGTGTGTCGGTTTCGCGGGGCCCGGCAGGGCCGGGTCCGTCTGTGCCCGCTACCCGCCCTCCGGTTCGACGGTCCGCTGTTTGTGCGGACCCGCCCAGGCGAGTTCGACATCAAGGCGCCGACCGCTCCAGGGGAGGGTGTACTCCCTCCTCACCGCCTCCCCTGCGGGGACCGGCACCGAGAGGGGTTCGGCAGCGTCGACCGCTCCCGCGTAGTTCAGCGCCGCACGGAGCGTCCCGTCGACGTTCCCACTGTTTTGTGCGCGGAGAGTCGCCGTCGGGTTGGCGTCCGCGGCCACGGTATCAGGTGTCTCGAACCCCTCGATAGTCAACGGCGGAAGGGGGCGCCGGAGCGCTGTCCGCTGTTGGTCGCGGAGCGGCCAGTATGCCGGCGCCCCGTCGACGGGTGTCCAGACGACCGCGGCCGTCTCGCCCGTGCTCTCGGCCGGCACCTCGAACAGCAGCACCCGGCCGTCGGGGTCCGGTCGGTGTCCGGGCCGTACGGCTCCGGCTGAGTACCGCCGAGGGTGGGCGTCCGCCGACTGACGACTGTGCCGGGTGTGTTCTCCCCCCGACTCGGAGTCCAAAGGTCGACACCGGCGGGCGCTGCTCACCCTGAGCGGTGACCCTGACCGAGACGAGGCGGCTGTCCGGGGGGGCGTAAATGTCGAGCGCCACCGACGCGGTGCGGTAGTGGTCCAAGCGCCGGATGGTCACGTCCAGAGCGGCGACGGCAGTCGACCCCATCGTGGCTTCCTCGCCAAGCCGGTAACTCGTCCCGGGGGGTGGGCCGGGGTCGTCAGTGAGTGGCGTCGGGAGCGTGCGCGTCCCGGCCGGGCCGGCACAGCCAGCCAGCCCCAGCGTGCCCGACAGCGCGAGAAAGTCGCGTCGTCGCATGTCCGCCCGTCTGGCGGGCAGGAGTAAGTGCTTCCTGGGTGTCGGGCCGCGGGCTCGCCGGGGGCGTCAGACGCTGACGGTCTCCCCGTCCTCGGGGACGGTCACACCGTCGACAGCGGCCCGGAGTTCCTCGCGGGTGAGCAGACAGTGATTGATCGCCTCCATGTGGTCGGCGATTACGGGGATGTCGTCGTTGACGTGTGCGCGTACCCGGCGGACGTCGGCGGCGTCCATCGTGATTGGCTCGCCCTCGACAAACTCGGCGGCACCGGCGTTGACCACGACGGCATCGGGGTTGTGACGGTCCAGCGTCTCCGGGACGGCGTCGTACCAGACGGTGTCGCCGGCGAGGTACAGGCACTGCTCGCCCTCGAGGACGAACCCGGAGACCGGGGCCATCCGCTCGGCGAGGTCGCCGTGGCCGTGTCGGGCCGGTGTCCGGGTAATCTCGACACCCGCGTAGGTACGGCTCCCCTCGACCGGGCGGACATCCTCGAAGCCGTCCTCGCGGAAAGCGGCTGCCTCGGCCGGCTGACAGAGGACCGGATCATCGGCGGCCAACCGGTCGACGGCCGCGTCGTCGAAGTGGTCGCGGTGGCGGTGGGTGACGAGGACCGCGTCGTGCGCCAGCCCGACCTCGGGGGCGGGAACGAGCGGATTCTCGCGGTCATTCGGCGAGTTGGGGATCGGCGGGATCGCTCCCGGCTCGCTCAACATCGGGTCGACGAGAAGCGTCGTCCCGCCAACCTCGACCAGGAGTGTGGCGTTTCGGACCAGCTGAATCTCGGCCATAAAGTAGGGGAGGGCCGGCCAGGAATAAATCCCGGCGTGGACGCCGCCCTCGGCGGCGGTGTTCAGATAAGGATGAAGAGTGAGGCGGTACGTTTTCTGAGTGCTCTATGCCCGAAAACGACCGCCTCAACGGCTTTTTGGACGAGATCAACTTAGAGTTTGTTGAACGAGAAGCGACACCGCGACTGCTCATGAAGCTCAGTATTCAATTACATCTCGCTAGATTATCACTCTCGAATACTGTTTCATTTCTCGAGGTATTTGGTGTCGAGCGGGTACGTTCAACCGTGCACAACTGGGTTCACAAGGCCGATCTACAGCCAGACGCTGGTCGGTGCCCGGATCACGTCGCGGTCGACGAGACCGTGATCCAGCTCAACGACCAGCGCTACTGGCTGTACGCCGCCGTCAACCCAGAAACGAACGAATTACTCCATACACAGCTTGAACCGACCAGAACGAACGTTATCGCTCACGCGTTCTTCACGGAACTCCGGGAGAAACACGACGTCGACGACGCCGTGTTTCTCGTCGATGGCGCCACACCGTTGAACGCTGCCTGCTCGCGCCACGGTCTCGATTTCAGATACGAACGCCACGGAAATCGCAATAGCGTCGAACGTATCTTTCGTGAAATAAAACGTCGGACCTCTTCGTTTTCAAACTGTTTCAGCAACGCCACAGCAGACACAGCCGACGACTGGCTTCGATCGTTCAGCTTCGCATGGAACCAGCTTATCTGAACACTACCCCCTCGGCTGTGCAAACGGCTAAGTGCCAGCCGGCCGACAGAGTGGTATGGACAGTTATCAGGACCTCAGCCTCGACCCTGGCCCCGGTGAGGTGGTCGACGCCGAGTGTGTCGTCTCCGAGGACGTGCTGGTGAAGGCCTTCGCGCTCGGGCCTGGCGCGGAACTTGACCCCCACGACCACCCCGACTCTACGAACGTCTTCCACGTCGTCGAGGGGGCCGTGACGGTCATCCAGGGTGGCGAGGAGGCGGTTATCGAGGCCCCCGGCGTCGTTCACCACGGCCGCGGCGTCTCACACGGGGCGCGCAACGACACCGAGGCGGTCGCGGTCTTTACCGCGAGCCTCTGTCCGATGCCCGGCTAGACCCGGCCCGCGTCTCTGGGAGGGTGGCCGCTTTGCCAAGACATAACAGGCCCGCCTCCAAGCACACCGACATGGAGAAGGTGTCCATCGACGACCTCGACAACGACCCACGCGTCGCCGCCGTTCAGAAACACGCCACCGCGCCGCTGAGCCTGGGTGACATGGCGATGAACTACTACGAACTCGAACCCGGGGACTCATTTTCCGGCGGCCTCCACACCCACATGAACCAGGAGGAGGTCTTCTACGTCATCGAGGGAACAGCCACCTTCGAGACGATGGACGGCGCGGTCGAGGTGGGGGCCGACGAGGTGGTCCGGTTCGCCCCCGGCGAGTACCAGGAGGGCAAAAACGAGAGTGACGGCCACCTCCGGGCGCTCGCGATGGGCGCGCCGCAGGACGCCGGCGAGACACGCTCGGCGCTGCCCTGCGAGGAGTGTGGCGCCGACTACCACACAGCCGTCGTCGGCGAGAGTGGCGTGACCCTGGAGTGCCCCGACTGCGGTGCCGTCGTCGAGATGTAGACGCCGGACTGCCACGGCCGCCAGCGCGCCGCCCGGGCGGCGCCGACACCGAGCGGCCGGCCGCGTCCGGCGTGTCCCGTTGCCGGTGGTACGGCGCCCCGGGAGTTACACACAGGGCCGGCGACCCCGGACCCGGTCGTGGCGGGCAATATCCCGTCAGAGCCTCCGCTCCCGCCTGTTTAACCGTCCTTATATTGTATTGTCAGTATCATAACAGCATTCATATGACTGCACCACAGTCGTTTTGATAATGGCAACTTCCCAGGACATATCAGCCAAATCGTACCGGTGCCCGGAGTGTGGCGGCGTAGTCGTCTTCGACCGCGAGTGGACCTGCACGGACTGTCGGTACGTCCCGAACCAGAGCGCCGACTGACTCGGGACTGGACGGGGGCCAGCCGGTTCCAGACGTCTCGCACGGTCGACACAACCCATTTATCAGTCGTGGGCGCGTGCGAGGATATATAACCCGTCGCCGGCCCTGCCCGCCCATGCTCCGGCGCCGGATTTCCATGACGCTGACAAAACGCATCATCCCGTGTATCGACGTCGACACCGACGAGAACGGCGAGGCGGCGGTCTACACCGGTGTGAACTTCGAGGAGTTACAGTACACCGGTGACCCCGTCGAGATGGCCAAACGCTACAACGAGGCCGGCGCCGACGAGTTCGTCTTTCTGGACATCACCGCCTCCGCGGAGGGCCGCGAGACGATGCTCGATGTCGTCGAGGGGGTCGCCGATGAGGTGTTCATCCCCCTGACGGTCGGCGGCGGTATCCGGACCCGGGAGGACATCAAGGAGACACTGCGGGCGGGTGCCGATAAGGTGTCGGTCAACACGGGTGCGCTGGAACGCCCCGAACTGGTCGAGGAGGGCGCGACCGCGTTCGGGAGCCAGTGTATCGTCATCTCCGTCGACGCCCGCCGTCGCTTCGACGAAACGGGCGAACACTACACACAGGTCGACGGGGAGTCCTGCTGGTTCGAGTGTACCGTCAAGGGCGGACGCGAGGGGACCGGCGTCGACGCGGTGGCGTGGGCCCACGAGGCCGAGCAGCGGGGCGCGGGGGAGCTGTTCATCAACTCGATCGACGCCGACGGGACAAAGGACGGCTACGATATCCCGCTGATGCGGGCAGTCTGTGACGCCGTTTCGACGCCCGTCATCGCCTCCTCTGGGTGTGGCGGGCCGGAGGACGCCCACGAGGTGTTCACCGAGGCTGACGCCGACGCGGCGCTCGCGGCTTCGATCTTTCACTTCGGCGAGTACTCGATCCGCGAGGTCAAAGCGCACCTCGACGAACGGGGGATCCCGGTGCGGCTGTAGGCTTAGAGATACTCCTTGAACTCACAGGACGTGCACTGGACCTGCTCCCAGGAGATACCGCTACTGCCGATGAGTGTCCCCTCCTCGCAGTACGGACAGCCCAGTTTGGGGAGATTCTCGGACTG
>JBLGCN010000075.1:0-8110 GCA_047617405.1 Natronomonas sp. | reverse complement strand
CTCCTCCGTTGCCCCAGGGTTGGTCACCGCGCCGTTTGCGGCCGACCCGAAGTCCCGGACGTACTTCGCGAGGATACCGGTCGTGTACGGCGGGTCGGGGTCCTCGCGGGCGTCGAGACGGGCCTCAACCTCCTCGTCGGCGAGGTCGACCTCGAGGGTTCGGTCGGGGATGTCGACGGTCACGTGGTCGCCGTCCTCGATAGCCGCGATAGGGCCGCCGGCGTAGGCCTCGGGCGCGACGTGACCGATCATCGGCCCCCGGGTCGCGCCGGAGAAGCGGCCGTCTGTCAGGAGCGCAACGTCGTCCTCGTGGCCCTGGCCGACGACCGCGGCGGTGACACCGAGCATCTCCCGCATCCCCGGGCCGCCGCGGGGACCCTCGTTACGGATGACGATGGTGTCGCCGGACTCGATCTGCCCCTCCTGGACATAGCGCATCGCGTCCTCCTCGCTCTCGAAGACGCGGGCGGGGCCCTCGTGGTGGAATTTGTCGTCGCCGGTGACCTTCAGCACGCCGCCACGGGGCGCGAGGTTGCCTTTCAGGATCTTGATTGCACCCTCCTCCTGTTTGGGGTCGTCAACAGTGTAGAGCCAGTCGGCTTCGACCTCATCCTGCGGGGGGAGCCGGCCCTGCTGTTCGAGGTGGGCGATCTCCTCGGCGATGGTGCGACCGGTCACGGTCATCGCGTCGCCGTGGACCAGGCCGGCGTTCAGGAGGCGACGGAGGACCACAGGGACACCACCCAGGTCGTGCAGGTCCTTCATGACGCGGGTGCCGCCGGGTTGGAGGTTGGCGACCTTGGGGGTACGCCGACTAATCTCGTCGAACTCCTCGATACTGAGGTCGATACCGGCCTCGGCGGCCATCGCGAGCAGGTGGAGGACGGCGTTGGTCGACCCGCCGATGGCGACCTGCAGGGTGATGGCGTTCTCGAAGGACTCCTTGCTCAGGATGTCGGACGGTCGTCGGCCGGCCTCGACGGCCTCGACGGCGAGTTGGCCGGCGCGCTCGGCCTCTGCGTAGCGGGACTCGTCCTCGGCGGGTGGGCTGGCGCTGCCAAGCGGCGCGAAGCCAAGCGCCTCGCTGACCGAGGCCATCGTGTTTGCGGTGAACATCCCGCCACACGAACCCGCGCCGGGGCAGGCGTGGCGCTCCATCTCGTCGAGTTCTGCCTCGGTCATATCGCCGGAGGCGACCGCGCCGACCCCTTCGAAGACGTTCTGCACCGTTATCTCCCGGCCCTCGTGTTCCCCGGGCATGATCGACCCGCCGTACAGAAAGACCGAGGGCAGGTCTGTCCGGATAGCAGCCATCATCATCCCCGGCATGTTCTTGTCACAGCCGCCGATCGTCACGAGCCCGTCCATCCGCTCGCCGAAGGCGACGAGTTCGACGGAGTCGGCGATCACCTCCCGGGAGATGAGCGATGCCTTCATACCCTCGGTCCCCATCGAGATGGCGTCGGAGATGGTGATCGTGCCGAACTCGATTGGCATCCCCTCGGCGCTGTCGATCCCCTGGTAGGCGGCGTCGGCGACATCCTCGAGATGGACGTTACAAGGGGTGATGTCGGCCGCGGGGTTTGCGACCCCTATCATCGGCGAAGCGAGGTCCTCGTCGTCGTAGCCCATGGCCCGGAACATCGCGCGGTGGGGCGCGCGCTCGGCGCCTTGGGTCACCTCGTTGCTCGGCAACTCCGGGTCCTTGTCGTACTCCATCGAGTCGCTCTCGACCCGGCTGGGGCGCTGCTTGCTCATACCCCGGCACTGGCGCCGGGTGGACTTAAGTCCGGCTGTCGGTCACGCGGGCGACAGCCGGTGGTTCGTCACCCCTGGGCAATGGCACCCTGTCCCGGGGGTCGGGGGGTTGATACGACCGGCGCCGTAACCTCCGACATGGCAACCGTCGAGACCGGGGCGCGGCTACACTTTGGCTTCCAGAACCTCGCGCTGGCCCACGAACGCCTGTACGGCGGTGTGGGCGTGGCGCTCGACGAGCCACGCGCGGTCGTCTCGGCGACGCCCGACACCGAGGTGGTCGCTCCCGACGCCCTCAAGGAGGTTACCGCCGACGCCGTCTCCCTGTTGCGCGAGCGCGGCCACGACCTCGGAGGTGTGCGGGTGACCCTCGAGGAGGCGTTTGCGCGCCACGTCGGCCTCGGCAGCGGGACGCAGTTCGCGCTTGCGACGCTGGTGGCTGTCGCGAGTGCGTACGACGTCGCCGTCGATGTGCGGAAGGCCGCCCCCGCCCTCGGCCGGGGCGGCCGAAGCGGCGTCGGTGTCGCAACCTTCGAGGACGGCGGGTTCGTCGTCGACGCCGGCCACCCTACGGAGCGGTTCACAACCGCGCCACCGGCCCGCGGCGAGTGGACGGTCCCCGCGCCGGTGGTCCAGCGCGAGGTGCCTGCGGACTGGCGGTTTCTGCTGGTAACGCCTGCTGTCGAGGCCGGCCGCCACGGCGACGCCGAGGACGAGAGCATGCGGGCGGCGGTCGAGCGCGCGGACCCGGGGACCGCAGACGATATCGCGGGGCTGTTGACCCGGCGGCTGTTGCCGGCGGTCGCCGAGGGGGACCTGTCGGCGTTCGGGCGAGCGGTCGTCCGGCTGGGCCGGCTCAACGGGGCTTGGTACGCCGACGAACAGGGCGGGGTCTACCGGCCACCGGCCGGCACGCTCGTCGACGCACTCGGCGACGACCCCGCGATACGGGGGGCCGGCCAGTCCTCCTGGGGCCCGACGGTCTACGGCGTCACCCACGCCGACGACGCCGCGGCGGCACGGGCGGCCGGCGAGGCGGCGCTTGAGCTTGCCGGTACCGAGGGTCGCGTCCAGGTTGTCGGGCCGCGAATGACCGGTGCCAGCCACAGCGAGTGAGGCGCCCGGAGCGAGGAGACCGTGTCTCGGCCGCGCGCGACACGTCCGGCCGAGGATCTTTAATCGGTTGCACCCGTTCGCAAAATATGGACCGTATCCCGTTCGGGGTCGACCGGCTTGACGAACTCATCGGCGGCGGCGCGCCGCCGGGGAGTGTCGTCCTGCTCGCCGGGGAGGCGGGCGCGGGCTCCCGGGAGTTTCTCTACACGAGTGCCGTGATGAACGGGCTCGCGCGGGCCGGCGAGGACCTGTTCGACCTGCACTACGGCGAGGTTTCCGACGGCGCGGAACTCCCCGAGGAGGTCCATTACATCTCGTTTACCGGGGCGGAAGACCAGCTCCGCGAGGAGGTCGGGATGTCGATGGACACCGAGATCGCGGAGACGGGGCTAGAGCCGGTACAGTTCAAGTCGCTGTCCCAGCCGTACTTTCACACCAGTCCGGTGCCACGGGGCTGGTACGCCGAGGAGACACCGGAGCTCACGAACCTCCGGAAACGCCACGAGGACCGTGAAGAACTGTTGAGCGCGTTTGGAAACGCCCTGAGCGAGCGGGCACCAAACAGTCTGGTGGTCGTCGACTCGCTCTCGGACCTGGTCGGGGCCGTCGGCGAGACCCTGTCGTGGTCGGACATCACCTACCTGCTCTCCGGGCTCCAGAAGGCCGCCCACGAGTGGCAGGGGCTCATCCTGTTGCACGTCAACCACGAGACCCTCACCGACGTGGAGCTGGGCCAGCTGATGGAGGCCTGCAGCGGGACACTACGATTCCAGTGGGAGACGGGCGGGTCCACCCGTGCCCGGACGCTCGTCGTCAAACAGTTTCGGGGTGTCCTCTCGCAGATAGAGGAGGAGAATATCGTCCAGTTCGAGGCCGAACTCGGCGACGCCGGCTTCGATATCAGCGACGTCCGCAAGATCCGCTGACGGCAACCGAACACCAGGGCAGTACAGCGCGAATTACCCCTCACCGGAGGTGTCCGACACGGCGAGCGGCCTCCGTTCGGGTCGGGTAGCCGGGGACGACGCCCTGCCGTAACAGCCGGGTACTCGGGCTGAAGCCGACGGCAAACGCTTAACTGGCTCGTTTGACTAGTGTATGTGATGGCGAGTGAGTCGACAGAGACGGTGACGGTTCGCCTCCCGTCGGACCTCGACAGTTGGCTCGGCACGCAAGCCCGGGAGCTGGGGGTGGACCCCGAGACGGTCCTCGTCCAGATGGTCGCCTCCTATCGCGCGACGGTCGAACTCGACGGCGACCTCGACGCCGAGGAGTTCGAGTTCGGCCCGCCGAGCGACGAGCGCGTCGAGGCAGCGGTCGAGGCCAGTGT
The DNA here is from genome assembly GCA_047617405.1 of Natronomonas sp. Lineage (GTDB taxonomy): Archaea > Halobacteriota > Halobacteria > Halobacteriales > Haloarculaceae > Salinirussus. The sequence continues at coordinate 3,906 of JBLGCN010000075.1, read as the reverse complement.
CGAGGACGCCACCGAGGCTGTCGAGCGGCGCCTGGAGACCCGGGTCAACAGCACGCAGGACGAGTTTCAGGAGAAACTCGAGGACGTCCGCGAGCGGGTGATCCAGGTCAAACAGGAGGCCGACGCGAGGGCCCCCGCCGACCACGACCACGAGGAGTTCGAGCGACTCGTCGCACTCGGCAGGCACGTCGACGACCTCCAGGAGGAGGTGGCGCGCCTGACCGACCGCCTCGACGCCAGGCTCCCCGAGCAGGAGACGGCACTCGAGGAACTGGAGACGGAGTTCGACACGGTCCAGGAACGACTCCGGACGGTTGCGTGGACCGTCAGGGACCTGCAGGACAGCGTGGAGGCCGACACCAGTCCGGCGGCCGTCGACCGTGTCAAGCGTGCGGCCGCCGAGGCCGACGTCGACCGGGCCAGGTGCGAGAACTGCGGGAACGGTGTCGACATCGCGCTGCTGACCGAGCCACGCTGTCCACACTGTGAGGCGACCGTCACCGACGTCGAGGAGGCAAGCGGTCTCTTCTCCAAGCCACAACTGCTCGTCGCCTCGCAACTCGAGTCCGGTGCGGAGAATGAGTGACGACCTGCCCGACCCCGACGACGGGAACCGGGACGACTCGCCGGAGGACACCGCCGACGACACCGACCCGGACCCGTTCGCCGACGCTGTGGCCGACCGGACCGGTGACCCCTTCGAGGGGCTCGGAGCCCCACGAGACGAGACAGAGGGCTCCGCCGACGGGCGCGGTGACGACCCCCACGAGCCACAGCCCGAGGCGGCGGGGTCCGGTGACGACGGGCCGACAGATGACGCGAGCGCGTGGCGGTCACTCTCGGAGGTGTCAACGAGTGCGCCCCGCGAGGCGAGTGAGGGCGACACGGCTCCCGACACGTCCGGGGGGCGCGTGTCCCCAGGGTCGGGTGAGGGTGAGGGGGCCGAGGACCCCTTCGACGGCCCAGACCCACGTGGGGACCCGTTCGAGGACGACGTCTTCCAGCAACGGGGGGCCGGCGATATCGACCCCGACGAGGCGTGGGCAGACCTCGCGACGAGCGAGGAGGCCGGTGACGAGTCGGAGCGCCGCTACGCCGAGGTGTCGAAACACAGCTACTGTGAGAACTGCGAGTGGTTCTCCGAGCCCCCGGCGGTCTCCTGTACCCACGAGGGCACCGAGATCGTCGAGTTTCTCGATATGGAGACGGTTCGACTCCTGAACTGCCCGGTCGTCGAGGAGCGACGCGCCATCCGAGACGAGGACTGAGCCGGCTGGCCCGGGGAGGCGGACCCCGGTGTCCCAAAACCTCTTTAGGCCGTTCGTTCAAGAGTATGAGTATGCTTCACGCACAAGGGCCGCTTCTCACAGTGGATGTCGGCAACCGGACGGCCGAGCGGGTCGACATTTCGGGCCTGCTCGAGGAGACGGTGGGCGGACGGGCGACCGCGACACACCTCGCACACGACCGGATCCCCTTCGACGCCGACCCGTTCGGACCGGAGAACCGGGCGTACGTCTCGACCGGACCGTTACAGCTCTCACAGATGAGCTTCACCGGCCGGATGAATATGACCAGCCTCTCGCCGCTGACCGACGGGCTTGCCTCGACCAACGCCGGTGGCTACATGTCCCGGCACTTCGCGGACGCGGGGATCAGCGTCCTCGAACTGGCCGGCGCGAGCGACGAACTCCTGGCCGTGCACGTCACCGACGAGGGCGTCGAGTTCGAGGCGGTCCCCGAACTCGAGGGTGCCGAGGTGTCGGCGGTCAGCGACCACATGGAGGCCGAACACGGGCTCGGGCCGGAGCACTGTATGGCGGTCGGTCCGGCCGGCGAGAATCAGGTCCGCTTTGCGAGCGTGATGACCTTTGACTCCCGTGCCTTTGGCCGCGGCGGGCTGGGGGCAGTGCTCGGCTCGAAGAACGTCAAGTGTGTCACCTTCGAGGGTGACTCACCGCCGGACGTGGAGGTCCCGGCCGATGCCGCGAGCGAGATCCACCGGACGGCCGCGACGACCGACGACATGATGAAACAGCAGGGGACGACCGGATACACCGAGTTCATCAACGACAACTTCTCGCTGCCGACACGGTACTTCTCGGAGATGGAGTTCGAGGACGTCGAGAATATCGGCGGCAACGCAGTCGAGGAGAAAAAGTACAAGAAAGGGGCCTGTTCGGCGTGTGCCTTTGCCTGCAAACTGCCAACCCGAGACGAGGAGACGGGCTTCGAGACCGAGGGGCCGGAGTTCGAGACGGTCTACTCGTTTGGCTCGAGTCAGGGTGTCGGCAACATGCTCGACGTGATGAAGGCCAACGAACTCTGTGACGAACTCGGGATGGACACCATCTCCGCGGGGGTTGCGGTCGCCGCGTACCTCGCGAGCGAGGACGAGTTCGGCAACGCCGAACTCGCCCGTGAGGTCACCAGGAAGATCGCAAAGCGTGAAGGGGTCGGTGACACGCTGGCAGAGGGTGTCCACGAGGCCCACGACGAACTGGGCGTCGAGAACATGACGGTCAAAGGGATGGAGTTTGCCGCTCACGACGGACGGGTCCTCCACGGGCTGGCGCTGCAGTACGCGGTCGCCGGCCGTGGGGCCGACCACATGTACGCACAGATGCAGGGTGTCGAGTACGAGGGTCAGGTCAACCCGCAAGGGACGGAGGACAAGGCCGAGACAGTCATCCAGCGCGAGAACTACTGTGCCTTCCGCGATACCGGTATTGTGTGTGCCTTCTCGGAGGGCTACATCGACGAGGACGCCTACGAGACGCTGTTTGACGCCGACTACGAGGACCTCCTCGAGGTTGGGGCAAGCGTCGTCGAGCGGGAGCGACACTTCAACAACAAGCGCGGCAGGGACTCCGAGGACGACTGGCTGCCCTACGGCGACGACATCCCGGACCTTGCGGCCTCAATCGAGGAGTACTACGACATTCGCGGGTATCGCGACGACGGAACGGTTCCCGACGACTGGTTCACGTCGACATCCGCGCCCGCGTCGGCCGACGACTGAGCTCACCACCTCACCCGCCGTAGACGGCCGGCGTCAGCCGGAGCGTGTCTCCGTCGGATATGGCGGTCTCGCTGCCGTCGATATACTGGACGTGTGTGTCGTTCAACGTCACCGATATCTCCGGGACGACGCCGTCCTCGTCCAGCAACCGTCCCTCGAGACCCGGATATGTCTCCTCTATTTCCGCAACCAACTCGCCGACCGTTTCGGCGGTAGTCTCCCAGCGGACAGTCTTCTCACCCACCTCATCCCGAAACGGCCCGAAGAACGCACACTCGATCTCCATACCGGTGCGTCGGTACGGAGTGACCTTGTAGTTTGGTCCCGCTAGAATCGACCCCTGTCATGTCCCGCGGAGCCGGCGTCCGCACACAGGTATTTATGCCGGAGTGGTCAAATCATGGCACGATGGAGGTGGTACGATGGTCCTGTTCTGTGATGACTGTGGCTCCATGATGCACGGCGACGGGGGCGAGATGGTCTGTTCCTCGTGTGGGGCGACGGCGCTGAAAGACGAGAAAACGGCCGAGGAGTTCGTCACGACCGAGGAGCAGAGTGGCGAGGACCTGGTCGAGACGGAGGAGGGGGCCAACTTCGAGGGCAAACCAACCTCCGAGGACGTGACGTGTGCGGACTGTGGCCACGGCGTGGCGTGGTACACGATCAAACAGACCGGCTCTGCCGACGAACCGCCCACGAGGTTCTTCAAATGCAAAGAGTGTGGTAACCGCTGGCGGGAGTACAGTTAAAAACGCCCGCGGATGATGTCGGAGCTGAGCGGATTAGTACATCCTCAGCCGCACCGGCGGCATAGCGTTCACGCGTCGGGCGCTGTTGCAAGCGCCCGGGGTCGCCGGAGTGTCAAACGACCGCTGTAGCTTCCT
>JBLGCN010000074.1:0-8168 GCA_047617405.1 Natronomonas sp. | reverse complement strand
GAGGTAGCCGGCCGCCGTCGAGGCTGCGCCCACGAGCGCGTCGTCGTCGAGGTACTCACTGGCAGCCTCGTGGAGCTCGTCGGTGACACGGCCCCGGGCGACCGCGCGGGTGTACGAGATGAGGGCGCGTTCATCCTCGGGGAAGACTGTGCGGTCGTCGCGGCCGATGGCGGCGATCTCCCCGGTTTCGAGGTCGGTCCCGGAGGCGATACTGACGTGCTGGTGCCACTCGTATTCGGAGCCGGTCTCGGAGGCAACCGTCAGGATGACCACCTCGCGCCGGCGGTCGGTGAGCCCGGAGTGGGTCCACAGCGCCCCCAGGAACTCCCGCATCCCGCGCAGCACCTCCTGGTTGTTGCCGAGGGCGCTGTAGACGTTGAGTTGCTCGCCGGGCTGGAGCGAGGAGACGACAAGGTCCTGATACTCCGGGTCGAGTTCCTCCTGTGGAACGTAGGGAACGCGTGCCATGCCGAAGTGGGACGGGGCTCCCGAATAATAGTTTCCGCTACCGCGTGGCCTGTTACTGCCGGACCGTCGTGTGCTCCCGCTCGGGCAGCCGACCGTCAGAACCGCTCCAGCCGGACTGAAAACGCTCACGACGACCCGTCCATCGACCACCGTTGCCCAGTACGGCGACAGTGAAACTCCCCGGCCGTTTCCGGCCACGACAGTGACTGGTAGCCCCGCCGACGATGGCTGCAACGACCCCCCGAGTCCTCCGTCGGGGGTCCGGGAGTGGTTATCACCGTGACCGGAGTGTCTCCGCGTACGAACGCGACAGACGGCTGGCACGGCACCTCCCGGCTGACTGACGAGAGCTACAGGGTTGTCGACGGCCTCCCACCGGCCCGGTAGCTGTGTCGCCCCGGCGTGGCTCACCCGAGATACGGGGTTACCTGAATCGGGGCGATTACGGCCGTGAGGGTCCCTCCGGCAGCGTACCCGGTGACGACCAGCGCGTGGGGACCCCCACCGAAGTCGACATCCAGCCGTGGGACGTCGTCGTCCGGCGGTTGCCCGCCGAGGATCCAGACGAACACGCCCCCGGGTTCGACCACGACATCGTCGGTCCTGGCGCCCCGACCGACGGTATCCCATCCGTCTCGGCGGTGAGCCGTCAGTGTCCACCAGTCGCGTCCGGTCCGGAACTCGGAGTCCGTCCGGTTGACCAGCGTAAAGACTAGGCCGCCGGTCCCCACGCTGTACTCCGTTGTCTCCGGGACGAGTCGGAGATTGCTGTCCCGGTCGACGTTCGGCGAACAGATGTACACCTCGGCGTGTGAGGGGAGTCGCGGGCAGTCAGCGGCTGCCGGCGTCGGTTGCCCCCGGGGCTCGTCCGCGTCGGGGACGGCTGCTGGGGTCAGCGTCCGCCGGCTCCCGGACTCCGGACGAACCTGCTGGCAGCCACCCAGTGTGAGCGCCCCGGCGAGCCCGGCCAGCACCGACCGGCGTGACCACCTACTCATGTGTGGGGGCTGTTCTCCGTACCCGTTTCAGTCCATCTGCGGTCCGGACCGGATGGACTGGGGGAGATGTCGTCGGGGTCGGCTGGGGGGTGTGCGCAGGCACGTCTGTGGTGACTACTCGTGACTGGATACGACCGGTTCGTCGGCACTGCTGCTGATTGCCCGAACGAGTTCGATCAAATTGGGCACATCGTACGTCGGTTGCAGTGTGAGGTCTGTGTCGTCGACGTGGTTCCGTCGGAGAAAGGCACTGTCGACCCCCGCCCGGTGGGCCGCGACGATGTCCTTCTGACTGTCACCGACGTACAGCGCGTTCGTCGTGCTGAGGTCGGCGAGTGCTCGCTGGATGTAGTACGGGTCTGGTTTGCGCCGGGCCGCGCCCGTAGCCGTGTGTTCGCGGCCGTACACCGTGTCGAACACCGAGAGGTCGTGATAGTCCACCAGAAAGTCGACTGTGCCGGCCTGGTTGTTGCTGACTAGACCGAGGGCTGCATCGAGTTCTGCGAGGATACCGATATCGTCGTAGGGCTGTTTACCGCCCTCACGAACCAGGCGGATCTGCTTGGCGGCGACGACATCCTCCCGGGCCGCCCAGAACGTCTCCGGGTCAATATCGTAGGTGCCGACGGTCTCGGCCGGGCCGGCAGCCGTGTCGACGGTCCACGCGGCGTAGCCGCGGTCGGGGTCGTACCCGAATTCGCGGAACGTCAGTACGACCGCGTCGATAATACTCTCCTGTGGTGTCGGTTCGACGATGACGCCGTCGTTGTCGAAGACGACTGCGTCGTACTCTGTGGAAAGTTCAGGCATCGGTCGGTGAGGGGGTGGTCGGTTGATTGGTCGCGCCGAGACAGGCCGCGGTGTCCCGGACCCGTTTTGTCTCGAAGCTGGCGTGGTCAGCCGGGATATCCGCAAGCGGCGGCTCGTACGCCTGTAACGGTCGGTGCTGGTCGGCCGTGCCGTCATTATCGTGGAGGTGATACACACGACTCCGGTCGCCGAACCGGTCGACGACGGCCCGCCACTCGGCGCCGGCAATCTTCGCGTGCTCGACATCGAGTGTCACGCCGAGGACAGCAGGGTCGGCGTCCACCGCGTCGAGGGTCCGGGCGAGGTCCGATGGCGTCGTCGTGTACCGCCGGTCCGTGTCGCCGGGCGGCTGGTTCTCCAGACACAGCGGTACGCCGACGCGTTCGGTATGGGTAGCACACTCCTCTGGTAGGATGACCGTGTGCTCGGCCGCCCGGTCGCGGACCCGCCCGGGACACCGCTCCGGAACTGAACCGTCGTGGGCGACCACCGCGCCCGTTTCGGCCGTCGCGGCGTCGTCGGGGGGTCGTTTCACCCGTCTGACGGGGTTGCATCGGGCTGTCTCGTCGAGACTCCCGACATTCCGGGTCCGGAACGGAGCGTGGAGGGTGAGTGTAACGCCGTAGTCCTCGGCCAGCGCGCCCGGTGTCTCGGCATCCGGCGTCTCGGGGCGGCCGGCAAGATACTCGCGGTTGAATCCGACATGGTCGAGTCCGAGGTCGGTCGTGTGTTCCATGAACTCCGGGGCCGAGGCGGCAAACCGGGTGTCTATCGCAGCCCCGAGTCTCATCGTGTCCCTCCAGCGCGGTAGTGCTCGGCGCCAGCGAGCAGCGCCCGGGTGACGGTCGGCGCCGGGTCAGGGTCGACGACGACCAGGTCTGCCCGGGCGCCGGGTTCGAGCCGGCCACGGTCATCCAGTCCCGCGGCCGCGGCGGGGTTCGCCGTTAGCCGACGGACGCGCTCGGTCAGCGGTTCGCCGGTATCAACAAACGCCGCGGCGAGCATCGACATCGGGTGGTAGTCAGCCACGAGCGTGTCGACGACGCCGGCCGCGACCGCCTCGCGGGTTTCGAGGTTACCCCACTGGCTCTCCCCGCGGACCAGATTCGGCGCCCCCATCGCCGTCGTCATCCCGGCGTCGCTTGCCCGGCGTGCGGTCTTTAGGGTGATCGGATACTCGCTGATGTCGACGCCGGCCTCGGCTAGCCGGGCGACCTCTGCGGGCTCCTCGTCGTCGTGGGAGGCCGTCACGACGCCGGCCTCGTGTGCCGCCGCGACCACCCGGTCGACCCGCTCTCGGACCGTTGCCATTGGTAGCTCGCCCCGCTGGGCGAGCCGTTCGCGGGCCTCCTCGACCGAGTGGTCGGTCGACTCGCGGTAGTACCGGAGGAACGCGTCGACATCCTGGAACTGCCCTTTGCCAGGGATGTGGCTCATCACCGAGACGAGGTCGGCGTGTCCGTCGTCGACCACCTCCAGCACGGCCCTGACGGAGTCCTGTTGGGTCACCTCACAGCGGGCGTGGAGGCGGTGGTCGGCGACCGTATCGAGCGTCAGCAGCGCGTCGATGATTTCGCGACCGAGTTCGGGCGACCGGTTCTGTGCCTCGTCGGCCTCGAAGGAAACCGCGTGGAACTTTGTGGTGATTCCGGCGGCCAGGTTCGCCCGGTCGGCCGCCGCGAGCGCCAGGTGGGCGTCGACCCGGGCGCCTGCCCGTGGATACAGGTGGGACTCGATGTCGTCGCCGTGCAGGTCAATCAGCCCGGGCAACACGTATCGGCCGTCGACACCGATCTCACGCCCGGCGGTGTCGAGGTCGCCAACGGCAACGATTCGGTCGCCCTCTACCCGGACACTTCCGTCGAGGACGGTGTCGGGCGTAACCACCCTGGCGTCAGTGACCGTCACGACGTGGGGGGCGGTCACGCGTCCACCCCCCGGTAGGTGGCCGCGTCGACCGTTCGAACGGGGCGTGCGTCGTCGAGGACGAGCACCCGGTCGGCGACGGCCCGCACGACATCGGGGTCGTGGAAGACGCCGACAACGGCGGTCTCGGGCGGGAGATACGTGTCAAGCAGGTCGGTCGCGAGTTCGCGGGTTACCGGGTCCAGCGCACTGGTCGGCTCATCGAGCAGCAACAGCCGTGGCTTGGGCGCCAGCGCCTGGGCGAGGTTGACCCGCTGGCGCTCCCCGCCGGAGAGGGTGGCCGGGTACGCGTCGAATAAGGATTGGGGGAGCGCCAGCCGGTCGAGTAGCTCCTCGGCGCGCTCGGTCGCCCGGGCGGGGGCGACCCCCTGTTCCCGGAGCGGGCGGGCCACGACGTCGACGGCACTCACCCGGGGGATCTCGTCGAGAAACTGTGAGGTGTATCCGAGTTCGTCGCCGCGCAACTCCAGGATGGTCCGCTCGTCGGCCCGCACGAGGTCGACATCCGCGGGGTGATACCGGACCGTACCGGCTGTCGGCTTGTAGGTGCGATTGAGACACTTGAGCAGTGTGGACTTTCCACTGCCGGATTCGCCGACGACCGCGAGAAACTCCCCTGCCGCCAACTGCAGGGTAACGCCGTCGAGGCCAACGACACGCGTCCCGTCGAGGGCGTGCATCTCGAAGGTTTTTGCGAGGTCGGTGACTGTCAGGATCATATGACTGAGTTGGTCAGGGTCTGTGTGTACTCGTGGTGTGGGTCCTCCATCACGCGGTCCGTGAGACCGGCCTCGACCACCCGCCCGTGACGCATCACGAGCGTCCGGTCGGCGAGCAGACGGACCACGCCGAGGTCGTGACTGACGACAACCGCCGCGACATCGTGTTCGCGCTGTACGCGCCGGAACGTGTCCAGCACACGGGCCTGGACGCTCGCATCCAGGCCCGTGGTTGGCTCGTCGAGGACGACCACCGACGGGTCTGTCGCCAGCGCACGGGCGATCTGGACGCGGCGCTGCATGCCACCGGAGTAGGTCCGGACCGGGTCGTCCATCCGGTCGACCGGGATCTCGGTCCGCTCGAAGAGGTGCTGTGCCCGCTCGCGAACGGCTTCGAACTCGCGTTCGCCCGCCGCGAGCAACTTCTCGGCGACGTTGCCGCCGCCGGTCACACCGGGGTCCAGCCCATCCCGGATATGCTGGTGGACGAATCCGACCGCGTTCGTCCGGAGCCGGTGGCGGGTCTCGTGGTCCGCCGTGAGCAGGTTACCCTCGCAGCCGGAGTACTCGACCGTCCCACGGGTCTGTCCGTCGGTGCGTTCCAGTGCGAGCAGGCCAGCAACGCTCGATTTCCCGCTCCCGGACTCCCCGACGATCCCGAGGACCTCACCCGACTCGACCGAGAGGTCAACCTCCGCGCAGGCGACGATGGTTCCGCAGGTCGGACACCGGTTGCGGCCATGCTCGTCCCCGGTCCGGTCGATGCAGTCCTTGCAGGGGTCGCCGTACAGCGTGGCCAACCCCGAGCCGGCGAGCACGCTCACGCCCGGTCACCCCCGGTGTCGGGGTCGGAGGTACCCGATGGCGCGTCCGTAGCGGGGTCGTCTGTGGCAGGTCCCGTGTTCGTCGTCATCTCGACGCTCGTCTCGGTCCCTGGTCCCCAGTCCACCCCCGAACGGTCGAGGTGGTGGTCCTTCGACAGCGTCGGCTCCGCCTGGCGTTTCTCACAGAAACTCGTGTCGTTGCAGACGAACAGCCGCTCGCCGTCCTCGGTCTCGATTTCGGTGCGGTAGGTGTCGGTCGCGCCACAGGCTCGACAGGCACCGTCGAACCGTTCGACCCGGAACGGGCGGTCCTCGAAGGCAAGTGGCTGTACGTCTGTGTGCGGGGGCACCGCGTAGATACGTGCCTCCCGGCCGGCAGCGAACAGAAACAGGTTCTCGGCGTTGTCGAGTTTGGGGACGTCCCACCGGGGGACCGGCGATGGGTCCATCAGATACCGGCCGGCGACCATCACCGGGTACCGCGCGGCGACCTGGACCTCCCCGTGTTCGACGACGCTCTCGTAGAGCCGAACCCAGATCTTCCCGTAATTGGCGTGGGCGTGACGGCGGCGGTTGGCTGCGTCGCTCGGGTCAACCGTCCGCAACGGGTCGGTGACCGGTACCTGTAACACGAGGACCTGGTCCGCGCCGAGGACCTCCTCCGGGACCCGGTGTCGGGTCTGGACCACGTCCGCCGCTGTCGTATCGGTCGTCGTCTCGACATCCGCAGTCCGGGCAGCCAGACGGCGGATGTTGGCGGCATTGACGCTGTCGTCGGCTCCCTGGTCGATCACTTTGAACGTCTCCGCCGGCCCCAGAAGCGACAGCGACGTCTGGATACCGCCTGTGCCCCAGCCCCGCGCCAACGGCATCGGCCGGGACGCAAACGGCACTTGATGTCCCGGGATCGCGATGGCTTTGAGGACGGCCCGCCTGACCTCGCGTTTGGTGTGTTCGTCGAGGTAGGCGTAGGTGTAGCCCTCGAGCCCGTCGTCTGACAGGCCGTCGAGCATCTCTCCGACGGTTGCTGCGCCGGTCGTGTCCGTTCCCGCTTCATTGTTCGCTCCGGATGGCCGCTCAGTCATCGGTTATCCCCTCGTCGGGGCCCGACCCGGACCCGGATGCTGCTCCGGCGGGTGGCTGCTCGTCCCCGGCGCGGAGTGCCCGGACCCGGTCGAGAATCGACTGAAAGGTCACGTAGTGTGGGAGTTTGAGGTGCTCGATAAATCCAAAGGAGTCCATCGCGTCGACGGTGTCGAGGACGAACTCCGGGTTCTCGGCCGGCTCGGCGTCGGTGTCCAGCGCAATCGCGGCGTCGAGGACGGTCATCCCGATTGCCTTGCGCTCGTTCCGTCCGAAGGTCAGCCCGTAGCCGAGGGCAAACTGTGGTGTCTCACGCTTTTCGTACGCTGGGACGACCGCCTCCGCCGACGTCACCTCGGCGTCGGTCACCCGTGCCTCGTCGCCGGTGTATGGGTGCTCGACCCGGACCGGAAGGCGGCCGACTCTCACCTCGGCGAGCGTCGGGTGGACGTCGCCGTATCCCCGGAGTGCGGAGTAGCCGAGCGCGGTCACGGCACCGGTTTCCCCGCGGGCGAGTTCCTGCAGGACGGCCGCCCGGTCCGGGTCATCGCCGACCGGCTCGCGGGTCGTGTCGGTCGGCGGCCCGTCGGGCGGCTCGGGGTCGGCGACGAGGCCCTCCTCGCGGAGCAGCGCCGCCACGTCGCCGAGCGGTTCGGGGCCGGTGTCGGTGTCGGTATCGTCGGGTTCCCAGTCCGCTGTCGGGTCCTCGAAACGCTCCTCGTCTGCGAGGTCGAAGTCGAGGAGCCGCTGGGTGTAGTCCTTTGTCGGTCCGAGAACCTGTCCGCCCGGGATGTCCTTGAACGCCGGTGAGACCCGCCGAACGGCAAACATCTCCTCGGGCTCCACAGTGGCGGTCTCGTCCCACCGTTCCAGGGTCGACCGGTACGCTCGCAGGAGAAAGGCAGCCTCGACGGTGTCACCCTGTGCCTGTTTGACGGCGAGTGCGCCGAGTTGCGGGGCGTACACGCCGCCCTCGCTCATCGCCTGTGCCGTGAGGCGGGACAGTTGCCCGTCCAGCTGGTCCAGCGTGACCGGGGCCTGGTCCTCGGCGACCCGTTGGGCGTCGAACAGGTCGGCTGCCCGCTGGACGAGTTCCTCGCCGGCGACGGCGGCGACATACCCCATCAGGCCACCTCCAGACCGGCTGACCGCGGGACAGCGAGCACCTGCTCCCGGTCGGCGAAGACCGCGTCGACGCCGCGTGGGTACGGCTGTGCTGTCGCGAGTGCCCGTAGCTCCGGCGGTGGCAGTGTCACCGCCGCGGTGCGCGTGCCAGGGACCCCCGGGCCCTGTAACCGAATGGGTGTCCCCTGCCGGACGCTGTCGACCCGGTAGACGAC
>JBLGCN010000073.1:0-8189 GCA_047617405.1 Natronomonas sp. | reverse complement strand
TCACGTCCTCCAGCCGGCGGGTGAATAGCCGCGGCCCGGTCGCCCCGTCACCGTGCTCGCCGGCCGCGAAGTGGACCTGTGCCCGGAAGCCGTCGACCTTGTACTCCGAGAGCGGGGGCGGGGCGTCGCTGCCGTCAGCGTCGGCCCCCTCGGCCGCGCTGCTCGCCGCGACTCCGTCGACGACCGCCGCCTCGACGGACTCGGCCTTCTCCGCGAGCATCACCTCCACCGGCCGGCCCACCTCGAGGTCGAGGGCGGCCAGACCCGGACGGCCTCGGGTTGCCGCGGTCTGTGCGACCAGCCCCGGGTCGTTGGTGACCTGGAGGGCACGCTCGACGGCCTGGATGTCCGCCCTGGGGGTGTCACCGGGCTCGTCGGGGTCGCCGCCGAGGAAGGCTGTGGCGACCGCGTCCCGGACGGTTCCGCGGCCGACCCCCAGCCGGAGGTGGCCAAGCGCCGTGCGGACGACGTACTGCGCCTCGTCGGGGTCGGCGTCGGCAAGCAGGCCAGCAACGGTGTCCACACGGCGGTCCTCGCTGCCCGCCCCCTCGTAGTCGGCGAGGGCACGTAGGTCCCCGTAGACCCCCTCGACGGTCAGCGTCTCCGAGACGAGCGTCTGCTGGACCGCCCGTTCGGCCGCCCTGGCGGCGGCGCTACCCAGGTCACCCGTCTCGCGCCAGTCGGCCTCCACCTCCTCGGCGGGGACGCCGGTCGCCCGCTCGATGGCCCGGGTGGCGAGGCTGGAGGAGACCCCCAACTCCGCCGGGCTCCACGGGGCAAACAGCGTGCCGCGGAGCAACCGGGCGGTCATCGGGAGGTCCTCGTGGGCCGTCTCCGCCAGCGTCTCGGCGACGATGGCCGTCTTCTCGTGGGTCGACTGTGTCCCTGCGAGTCGCTCGTACACCTCGACCAGCGCAGCGTACTCCACGTCTCAATGTCGGTCCGCCGGAGTATAAACCGGACGGCCCGCCGGGAGACGCCGGCAGTCACAAGAGCCGGCCGGTCGAAGGTGGAGTATGTCTGGCCGGCGCGGTCAGCGGGTGTACGACTGGTGGAGCCGTCACGGGGGGCTGCTGGGCCGGCTGTACGACCTGGTCTTCCTGGGCACACAGGCACGGCTGCGCGCGAGAAGTGTCGACACGCTGGGGCTGTCGGCCGGCGACACCGTCCTCGAACTCGGCTGTGGGGACGGGCGCAGCCTCCACCGGCTACGCACGCGTGTCGGGCCACAGGGGCAGGTCATCGCCGTCGACTACAGCGAGGGGATGGTCCGTCGGGCCCGCGAACGGGTCCGCGAGGCCGGCTGGGGAAACGTCCACGTCCTGCGGGCCGACGCGGGCCGCCTGCCGGTCGATAGCCCTGTCGACGCGGTCTACGCGTCGATGGCGGTCAGCGCGATGCCCGACCCGGCGGCAGTTGCCCGGGAGGCCCGCCGGCTGCTCCGGTCTGGCGGGCGGATGGCGGTGCTCGACGCCCGGCCGTTCGAGGGGTCGTGGGCGGCGCTGAACCGCCTGGTCGTTCCGGTTTCACGGCTGGCGACCGACTGGAACCCCGAGGCGGATGTGCCGGGCGCGATGGCGGCTGCCTTCGGCGGGGTCGACCTCGAGACCCACGTCTGTGGGACGGTGTTCGTTGCCAGTGCCCGCGCAGACGCGAGCCCGGACCACGAACAGGTGGTTACCGGACGGTGACCCGGCCGCTGCTGTGGACGGTCACCTCGTAGTTCTCCACAGGAAAGGTTACTGTGCCGCCGGTGGTACAGAGCACGGCACGCAGGTCCTCCGGGTCGACATAGCTGTGGAGGCGGTCGACCGCCGCCGCGTCGAGGCCGGTTGCCTCGGTGAGCGCGTCAGTAACAGTCTGTTCGACAGGCGTTGGCTGCACCCATTCCGGTGACTCCTCGCCCCGGTTCCGGACGATGTAGAGGTCCGCTTCCGTGTCGGCAGTCCCCATACACACAAATACTCGTATTCCAATATAAAAATACTCCTGCCGGGTTAGCGCCCGGCGGAGTCGGCGTCGAGCGAGCAGAGCCCCTCCTTGACGAGCGAGCCGAGGCCGCGCCGGAGCCGCTCGGAGGCCGCCTGACTCGAGACACCCAGTTTCTCGGCCACCCCCCCGAGCGAGGTCTGCCGTGGCACCTCGAAGTACCCGTGTCTGGCGGCCACCGACAGCGCCTGCCGCTGTGGCTCGGTCAGCCGGAACCGGGCCGCCTGCGGCGGGACGTCCCGGTCGTAGACGGCCTCGACCGTCCCGTCGACGCCGGCCGCGGCACACCGGTCCCGGAAGGCCGCGGCGGCGTCACGGTCCGGGAACTGCAGCCGTAGCGTCCAGGCAGTTCCCCCGGGCTGCCCGGCGACGAACACGCCGTCGTGTTCGACCGCGGCGTGGTAGACAGTCGTGCCGTCGAACCCCTCGCCGTACCGGACCCGGTACAGTCCGCCCCACGGACCTGCGGTGACCTCCGTCGTGTCCCGAACGACCTCACGCTCGGCCAGCGCGGTCCGGACCTCGGCCGCACCCTCCGCTCCGGTGACCCACAGCGCCACACAGAGCGGGACCGCCCCCGTCGCATCGAGCGCCGAGATACCGGCTGTCTCCGCCGGTGCCCCGTCGACTATCGGACGGGTCACTGCCGTCTCGAACTGAAACTCCACAATCATGTCTATCACGTAACATTCTCGGCACTTAAGTGCTACACCGGCCGGTCCCCGGGCGGGTCAGGAGTCGTTTCCTCGCGGGTACGGCCACACCACGTAACCGGTGTCAGAGTCCTTCCCCCTGGTAGGTGCCGTCGTAGGTCCCCGCGTGGTCGGCCCGGGCGAGGACGAGCTGTGCGACACGGGCCCCGGCCTCAAGTTCGACGGTGTGGTACACCTCAAGTAGCCCCTCGCCGCGCCCCTCGTAGCCGGCGTCCCAGACGGCGGTGTCGAGCATACAGGAGTTGCGAAGCAGCGACGAGCGGGGGTAAATAAAGCCGACGTGACCCTCCGGGACCCGGACCGGGTCGGCGTACCGCAGGACGTACCCGCCGGGGTCGAGCCGGTAGACGGGTGGGTCCGTCCCGGCCGGCTCGCACTCCCGGCGGTCGCCGACGGTCTTGCCCCCCCGGCCGACCCGGCCGGGTTCGACCTGCTCGAGGACGGCCCCGAGCGTGAGGTCGACACCGTTTGGCTGGACCTGACTCTCGCGTATCTCCCCGAGTTGGTCGGCGACGAACGTGCCGCTCCGGAACATACCGCGTCTGCGGAGACGAGCCTCAAAACCCTGGCGGCGGGTTACGTGAAGGAGCGCACGTTTTATATCCGCGCATAATCCAGATTCGAATGCTATGGGACAGACGCTTACCGAGAAGATCCTCGACGACCATCTCGTCGAGGGTGCACTCGAGCCTGGCGAGGAGATCGGGATCGAGATCGACCAGGTACTCACACAGGATACGACCGGGACGCTCGTCTGGCTACAGTTCGAGGCGCTCGGCCTCGAGGAGGTTCAGACGGAACTCGCCGCACAGTACTGTGACCACCAGACCTACCAGTTCGACTTTAAAAACACCGACGACCACCGCTTTCTGCGCTCTGCGGCCGGCACCTTTGGCGCGTATTTCTCACGGCCCGGCAACGGTATCTGTCACAACGTCCACCGCGAGAACTTCGCCGCGCCGGGCAAGACGATGCTCGGCTCGGACTCACACACCCCGACGCCCGGCGGACTCGGGGAACTCGCTATCGGCTCGGGCGGGCTGGACGTGGCCGTCGCCATGGGTGGCGGCGCCTACTACATCGACATGCCCGAGGTGACGAACGTCAGACTCGAGGGCGAACTCCCGGAGTGGGCAACCGCAAAGGACGTTGTCCTCGAGATGCTACGTCGGCTCTCGGTGAAAGGCGGGGTCGGGAAGATCTTCGAGTACACCGGCCCCGGTGTAGAGACGCTGTCGGCGCCCGAGCGGATGACTATCACCAACATGGGAACAGAGCTCGGGGCGACCTCGAGCATCTTCCCGACCGACGAGCGCACCAAGGAGTACCTCGAGAAGGTCGGCCGGGGCGAGGAGTTCGAGAAACTCCAGCCCGACGACGACGCCGAGTACGCCGACCAGATCACCATCGACCTCTCCGACGTGGAGCCGCTCATTGCCGAGCCCTCTATGCCTGACAACGTCGTCCCCGTCGGCGAGGTGGCGGGCCAGGACGTCGACCAGGTTATCATCGGCTCCTGCACGAACGGGGGCTACGGTGATATCCTCCCGGCCGCGAAGATGCTCGAGGGCCGCTCCATCGAGCCCGACACCGAGATGGTCGTCGCGCCAGGCTCGAAGAAGGCAAGCGAGATGCTGGCCCGCGAGGGCTGGACCGCGGAGCTGATGGCTGCCGGTGTCAACTACTCCGAGTCCACCTGTGGCGCCTGCATCGGCATCGGCCACGTGCCGGGCTCGGACTCGGTGAGCCTGCGCACCTTCAACCGCAACTTCGAGGGGCGCTCCGGCATCGAGGACGACAACGTCTACCTCTGTTCGCCGGAGGTCGCGGCGGCGGGGGCTATTGCCGGTGAGATCGTCGACCCCCGTGACCTGGCCGAGGAGATGGACGGTCTTGAGGACCCGGGCTTCGAGTTGCCCGATGTCTACGAGGGCGCCGAAAACGACATTATCGCGCCGGAAAACCCGGTCGATGACGACCTCGTCAAGGGCCCCAACATCGGTGACGTGCCGCTGAAGGAGCCACTCGACGCCGACCTGGCGGGGCCGACCCTGCTGAAGATGACGGACAACATCACGACCGACCACATCATCCCGGCCACCCAGGACATCCTGATGTACCGGTCGAACATCCCCAAGCTCTCGGAGTTCACCCTGAGCCGGGTCGACGACGACTTTGCCGAGCGAGCGCTCGGCTCTGACGGTGGCTTCCTCGTCGCCGGTGAGAACTACGGCCAGGGCTCCTCCCGTGAACACGCCGCCCTCTGTCCGATGTACCTGGGCGTCGAGGGCGTGCTCGCCCGGAGTTTCGCCCGGATCCACAAGGCGAACCTCTTCAACTTCGGGCTGTTACCCCTCGAGATCGACGAGGAGACCTACGAGCGGGTCGAGGAGGGTGACACCATCGAGGTCGTCGACGATGTCAGCGAGGCTGTCCGGTCCGGCCAGGAGGAGTTCACCGTCCGTGTCAACGACGAGTGGGAGGCGACCGGCCACCTCGACGCCTCCGCCCGTGAACGCGAGATCCTCGCCGACGGCGGCAAGCTGACCCACGTCAAACAGCAACACGACGAGGGCGGCGCCGCCCCGGCCGACGACTAACTGCCACCGCTCTTTTGATCGCTTCGGGACTCCGCTCAGCCACACGACAGCCACGAGCGACCGCAACCGTTCAGGTCGCCCTGCGGGGTGGCTGTCGCCGACACCGCCACGGCGGGCGGACAGGAGCCACAGACACTTGTCCTGCAGGCCCTCAGAGGGCGACATGGACGAGCGGATACGCGAGCACGCGGCGGTACTGGTCGACTGGAGCGCACGAATCGACGCCGGCGACGACGTCGTCGTCCGGGTCGGCGAGGGAGCCCACGACCTCGGGGTGGCCGTCGCGGAGGCGCTGGGCGAGCGCAACGCCAACCTACTCGCCTGTTACGATAGCCCGGAGTTGGAGCGGGCCTACCTCCGCGCCCACGACGGGGCGTTTGCGTCCGACCCCGACTTCGAACTGGCGCTGTACGAGCGTGCCGACAGCGTCCTCTCGCTGCGCGGGACGCACAACACGAGCGAACGCGCGGACGTGCCCGAGGAGCGCGAGCAGGCGTACAGTCGTGCCCGACAGGGTATCCGGGAAGCCCGTCTCTCGACGGACTGGGTGTCGACGGTCCACCCCACGCGGGCGATGGCCCAGCAGGCCGGGATGAGCTACGCCGCCTACCGGGACTTCGTCTACGACGCGGTGCTCCGGGACTGGGAGGGGCTGGCCGCGGAGATGCGCCGGCTCAAGGCGGTCCTCGACGGCGCGAACGAGGTCCGACTCCGCAAGGACGAGGACAGCACAGACCTGACGGTGTGGGTCGACGGTCGGACCGCGGTGAACTCCACGGCAAGCGTGGCCGACGACTCCCACAACCTCCCCAGCGGCGAGGTGTTCACCGCCCCATATGACACGGCCGGGCAGGTCGTCTTCGACGTGCCGATGACGGTCCGCGGGCAGCGCCTCGAGGACGTCCGACTCGTTTTCAAGGACGGCGTCGTCGTCGACTGGGAGGCCGAGTCCGGAGGGGAGGTGCTCCGGTCGGTTCTGGGGACCGACGGCGGCGCGAAACGCCTGGGTGAACTCGGCGTGGGGATGAACCGTGGGGTCGACCGTCCGACCGGACAGGTCCTCTTCGACGAGAAGATGGCCGGCACGGTTCACCTCGCGCTCGGGCGGGCGTACGAGGCCTGCCTCCCCGACGGCGAGACCGGCACCGACAGCGCCGTCCACGTCGACCTCATCACCGACATGGACCGGGAGGGGACGACCCTCGAGGTCGACGGCACGGTCGTCCAGCGTAACGGAACCTTCCGGTGGGAGGAGGGGTTCCCCGGGGCGTAGGCCCCTCCGCCGGCCTCTCGGCCACGACACTCCCGAAGGACCTAAATCCGACGACACCAAATGTTTGATACCAGATGTCCCGGAGTCCGTCGCTCCCAGAGCGCCCCCGTCTGGATATAGACCCCGATATGCCGCCCGAAGAGCGGCTGGAGGCGCTCAGGGAGCACTACGTCGAAGTCGTCAAGGTGCACCGCAAACTCAACAACCAGCTCGACGGCGCCAGCGAGCGACAGCACGAACTCACCGACGAGGTCGACCGTCTCGAACGGGAGAACGACGCGCTGAAATCCTCCTCGCTGTACGTCGCCACCGCGGAGGAACTGATGGACGACGGTGTCGTCGTCAAACAGCACGGCAACAACCAGGAGGTGCTGACGGAGGTCTCCCCGACCGTTCGTGACGACCTGGAGGCAGGCGACCGCGTCGCCATCAACGACTCCTTCAGCGTCCAACAGATCCTCGACCCCGAGACCGACGCCCGCGCCCAGGCGATGCAGGTCGACACCTCCCCGGACGTCACCTACGACGATATCGGCGGGCTCGGGGAACAGACCCGCGAGGTCCGCGAGGCGGTCGAACAACCGCTGATCAACGCCGACCAGTTCCGAGAGGTCGGCGTCGACCCACCCTCGGGTGTGCTCCTGCACGGACCACCCGGCACGGGCAAGACAATGCTCGCCAAGGCCGTCGCCAACGAGACCGACGCAACCTTCATCAAGATGGCCGGCTCCGAGCTCGTCCAGAAGTTTATCGGCGAGGGCGCACGCCTCGTCCGTGACCTGTTCGAGCTTGCGGGCGAACGTGAGCCGGCTGTCATCTTCATCGACGAGATCGACGCCATCGCCGCCAAGCGCACCGAGTCAAAGACCTCCGGGGACGCCGAGGTCCAGCGGACTATGATGCAGTTGCTCTCGGAGATGGACGGCTTTGACGACCGCGGGGAGGTCCGCATCATCGCCGCCACCAACCGCTTCGACATGCTCGACCGCGCCATCCTCCGCCCCGGCCGCTTCGACCGCCTCATCGAGGTGCCAAAGCCCGACTGGGACGGTCGCAGGCGGATCCTGGAGATCCACACGGCCGAGATGAGCCTGGCCGACGAGACCGACCTGGGCGAGCTAGCGGGCAAGACCGACGGCTTCACCGGCGCGGAACTCGCGTCCATCGCCACCGAGGCCGGGATGTTCGCCATCCGCGACGAGCGCACCACCGTCCAGCTACAGGACTTTGTCGACGCCCTCGAGAAGGTCGAGGAGGAGGAGGACACCGCCGGGACACCGATCGCCTTCGCCTAACCACCTTTTTTCGCCCCGGGTGGCCTTCGGCCACCGCTCGGCGCAAAAACGTGGGCGAAAAAGGCCGGACGCTCGGCCTCCGGCCTCGCGTCCGGTGAACCGCGCCCGCTTCGCCCGCGCGGATGCTGGCTGCAAACGATTGCGGTGGCCGGCAGAAACGGGGGAGTCAGTCCTCGACCGTTGTCGTGTCGGCGTCCTTCTCGCCAAAGTAGATCTCGACGCCGTCCTGTGCGACCTTCTCGGCCAGCACGGCGCACTTGACACGCATCGGCGAGATGTCGACGCCGAGCATCTCGGTGATATCGTCGCGGTCCATCCC
>JBLGCN010000072.1:0-8190 GCA_047617405.1 Natronomonas sp. | reverse complement strand
CCGGCACACAGCGTGTAACTCTCTGTCGCGTAGGCGTTTGCCGCGCCCAGCCGCTCGGCGATGTTCGCGGCTGCCGACCAGACGAGGTAGTCCTTGTACTCGCTGCCGTGGTAGAGGACGAGCCCCACGTCGGCGGCGTCAAGGCCGGCGTCCGCGAGGGCCTCCTCGGCCGCCTTCAGGGCCATGTCCGTGCAGTGGTCGTCCTCCGGGGGACAGACGTGCTTGTGGTGCATCCCCATCTTCTCGACGACAACCTCCTCCGGGAGCCCGCTTTGCTCGGCCACCTCGGCGCCGGTGAGCACCTCCTCCGGTACGTACCGGCCGTAGCCGGTCAGTGCGACGTCCATCTCGGCCGCGGCTCATCACCGGGCGGGAAAAAGGGTTCCTATCCCGGCGGTGACTGCGACGGCTGTCCGTGTGGTTTTCCCCCGTCGGGCCATAGCTATGGGCATGCACCTGGGTATCGTTGGCGCCGGAGCGGGCGCGGCGGCACTGGCCTACGTTGTCGAGAACACGGCGGACGTGGAGACCACGGTCCTGGAGAAGTCGGGTGGCGTCTGTGGGCGGGCTGCGACCCGCCGCCGTGACGGCATCCACTACGACTACGGCGCCAACTATCTCAAGCACGACGACGACCGTGTGGTCGAGTTGGTGACCGAGCAACTGGACACCGAGGGGCTGGTGAACGTGACCGACCCAATCTACACCTTCGACGCCGACGGCACCGTCTCGGAGGGTCGGGACGCCGACGACCACAAGTGGAGCTACAAGACAGGCATAACACAGGTCGCAAAGCGACTGCTCGCCCGGACGGACGCGACGGTCCACCGCCGGACGACGGTCGAACAGCTCACACGCGACGGGGGGAGGTGGCGGCTGTTCGACGCCGACGGCGAGGCGTGGGGGCCCTTCGACGCGCTTGTTCTCAATCCGCCCGCCCCACAGACCGCCGACCTCCTCGCGTCCGCCGACTGGGACGCCGACCTCCGGGGGACGCTCACCGACGCCGCCGCCGACGTCGAGTACCGGAGCAACTACACCGCGGTGTTGCACTACCCGTTCGAACTCGACCGACCCTACTACGCGCTGGTCAACACCGACAAGGCTCACGACGTGGGGTGGGTCAGCCGCGAGGAGTGCAAGGCCGGCCACGTCCCCGAGGGGGAGACGCTGCTCATCGTCCAGGCCAGCCCCGGGTGGGCCACGGCACACTACGACGACGACCCGGCGGAGAATATCGCGGCACTGACGGACATGACGGCGGATATCGTCGGCGACGAGCGGTTGCGCGAGCCGGACTGGACCGACCAGCAGGGCTGGTTCTACGCCCAGCCCGACGGGGGCGTCGCGCCCGGCCCGGTTGACGCCGCGGAGGACCACGGTCTCTACTGTGTGGGCGACTGGGTCGCCGGCGAGGGCCGGCTGCACGCGGCGCTCCGTTGTGGGCTGGATACCGGCGAGCGACTAGCCCTCTCCCTGTCCTGAGTCCGGTCCGGAACCGGGCTCACCCGAGTCGGCGGCGTCGGCCAGGGTGACGACGTTCTCGCGACCGATCCGCAGCTTCTCGACCTCCCCATCCTCGGCCAGCGAGGAGACCGTCCGGGAGGTCTTCGACGCCGACCAGTCGAGCCGGTCGGCGACCGCGGACTGCCGCATCCGCCCACCCGCCGATTCGAGCAACTGTAGCAGGCGCTCCTCGTCCGAGAGCAGTACGGCCGACTCGACGTCGGAGCCGCCGGTGTCGGCCGCGGGGGTCGTCTCGTCGGAGCGGGTTCGCCGCCAGACCAGCAGCCCGAAGGCCGCCGCCAGACCGACGGAGACGGTCGCAAGCGCGAGGACGACCTCGTTTCCGACACTCGGCTCACCGCCGGTCTCGGCCGCACCGGCGCCGCCCGGCCCGGACCCACCGTCCGTGGCGGTCGGCGTCGTGGCCGTCCCGGAGGCCGCGTCGGCAGGGGTAAACTCGACCCGCGGGCGCTCGTCGTCAAAGTCGACTCGACCGACCCAGGTGACCGTGTCGTCCGCCCGGTTGGTCGGTGCCGGGTCGGTGTTCGTGACCGTGTAACCGGGTGGGGCCTCGATCGCAAGTGTGTCGTTCTCGGTAAACAGTAACCCACCCTCGAAGGCGTCACCGACGCGAACGGCGTCGTCCTGGCTGGCCGCGAACCCCTCCCAGGTGAACGAGTAGGAGACCACACCCCACCGGCGGGGTACCTGCTGGATGTCCGTTTTGACGGTGAAGTTCGTCGCCCGCATCTCACGACCCGTAGCCTCGGCCGCGCTGGCAACGACCGCCCGCATCCGGTCACGGAACGGGTCGAGGCTGCTTGCGGTGTCGTTGCGAAAGCGGTCCTGGAAGGTTCGGTATGCGTCGGCTTCGGTCTGGGTCGACAGTCGTGTCCGGACCCGGACTGTCCAGCGGGCGTCCCCGTCTGCCTGCACCTCGACCCGCGTGACAGTGTTGTCAGTCTCGGGGTCAGACTGGCTCTGTGCCAGCCCTGAGCCTGTCAGCAGCGGCATCACGACCAGCACCAGAGCGAGGGTGGCAACGACGAGTCCCCTGCGGGTGACCATCCGTTGTATTATTTCGCGTTTGGCGTCTTACGGCTTGTGACTGTTCATCCGACCCCCGGACGGCAGTGCCTGCAACTGTCCGCAAACGGCTGCAAACGGGCGCCAGCGTCGGTCCGGTTTATGCTCGTTGGGCTCTGAAGAGAGGATAATGCGAGACCGCCCGCTCCTGTCGATGCTCGTGGTGGCGCTTGTCGTCGTCGGTGTCGCGGGTCTGGTCGCGGTCGCGGCCCCCGTCGGCGCTCAGACGGCCGACAAGCCCGGGGCAAACGCCATGGCGAACAGCTCAGTCAACGTGACCGCCGGCGCCCAGCTCTCGACGGTGCTTTCGGTCACCAGTGACGACGTTCAGTCGGAGGTCAAGGAGACGGCCTTCGAGGTCGAGTACGAGCGTGAGGAGGGGCGCGCCAAGGTCGTCGCCGAGCGGGCCGATGCCCTCCGTGACCGCGCCGAGGACATCCGCGAGGACTACCGCGCGGCCGTCGAGGCCTACCGGCAGGGTGAGGTCGACCGGGCGGGCTTCGCCCAGCGGCTTGCGGCGCTCAACGCCCGTGCGGGGAGTGTCGTCAACGCCCACGACCGTCTCGAACGGCGTGCAGCGACCCTCTCGACCTTCGACCTCCGTGTGGCCGGATTCAACCGCACGGGCCTGGAGCAGGCCGTGACCCCCCTCGAGGACGTCCGCGGGACCGGTGCCACCGCGCTACTCGCGCAGTTCACCGGCCAGCAACAGGGAGAGATTAGCCTGGAGACCGACGGCGGGCTCTCTATCGAGGTGAGTAGCGAGGACGGCGAGCGCTCCCGGGAGTTCGAGCGCGAACCGGACGACGACGCCACGGTCAGCGTGAGCCAGTCGACCGCGCTCGAGACGGCACGCGGCGCGCTGACGGACACCGGGAACGGCTCGTGGGCGCTCACAGACGCCGACATCGACAGCGAGGACGGCGCATACGCGTTCGGGTTCGAACTCCGTGCCGACGGCCTGACCGGCGAGGCCGAGGTCGGCGTCGACGGCTCCTCGGGCGAGGTGGTCAGCCTCGAGGAGGAGGTCGAACCGGCCGACGACAGAGAGGACTCCGAGCGCGCCGACGAGCTCGCCCTCGTCGTCACGGACGGCCAGCCGGCACCCGGCGCAACGGTGACGGTACGCACGCTCGCCGGCGGCGACCCGGCAGCCGATATCGCCGTCGGCGTCGACGGCGAGATGGCCGGCGAGACCGCCGCCGACGGGACGCTCACCCTGACCCTCCCCGATACGAGCGAGGTAACACTCACCGCCGAGCGCGGTGGGGCCGAGGCCGAACTCGAGTTCGAGTTCGAGGTCGGCGACAGCGAGCAGCGCGAGCAGGAGCGGTTCCGGGGGGACGTCGATGTCTCGGCCACGCTCGCGGACGGGACGGTCGCCGTGACCGCGACCTACAACGGGAGCGGGATCGCCGACGCGACGGTTTCGGCCAACGGCGAGCGGGTCGGGGTGACCGACGCGAGCGGCAGACTCGACTTTGCCCTCCCGGCCGACGCCGAGGACCTCGAACTCGAGGTAACAAAGGGCTCCTTCGAGGCGGAGGCGGAGTACGCCGTTCGGAACGGGTCGCTGGCGGCCCCCGGCGAGGACCAGGAGCATGCGGACCAGGCGCCCGAGGAGCAGGAGCGCGACGAGGACAATAGCACCGCGGATGACGGGGGGACCGACGACGGGGAGACCGAGACCCTCGAACTCGTCGTCGACGGGGGCGACCCTGGACCGGGCGAGACGGTGACACTGCGGGTCCTCGCCGACGGGGACCCCGCAGCCGACACGACGGTGCTCGTCAACGACGAGCGGGTCGGGGCGACCGACGACGAGGGGCGGGTGACCGTGACACTCCCCGACGTCGAGGATGTCGAGGTCACCGCCGAGACCGGCGGCGAGACGGCCGAACTCGAGTTCGAGTTCGACGACCGGGGGGCCGAGGACACAGACGAGTGAGGCGGCCTGACCCCGGCCGCGAACAGGTCGGGTCAGCACGCCTCGGGGGCGGTGATAACCCGTGTGTTACACCCCTCTGTCGCGCCGTCGAGACCAATTGAGAGCGCCGGCCAAGCCTCTTTGTTTCCGGCGTCAAAGGGCGGACAATGCGTGCCGGCGTTATCGTCGCCGGGGGACGCTCGACCCGGTTTGGTGAGCAGGACAAAGCTGTCGCGGACCTCGCAGGTACGCCAACGGTCTGCCGGGTGGCCGACCGACTCGGCCGGGTCGTCGACGAACTCGTCGTCAACTGCCGACCCGGCCAGCGCGCGGCAATCGAGGCGGCACTGAGAGGCGTCGACCCCGCACCGACCGTCGCCGAGGACCCGGAACCCGACCGGGGGCCGATGGCCGGCCTCGTGACCGGCTTGCGGGCTGTCGACAGCGAGTATGCCGCCGTCGTGGCCTGTGATATGCCCTTTGTCGACCCCGGCTTTCTGGACTATCTCTTCGGGCGGGCAGCCGGTCACGACGCCGCGGTCCCGAAGCCCGACGAGTGGGTCCAGCCGATGCAGGCGGTCTACCGCGTCAAGCCGACGGTCGTGGCCTGTACGGCCGCACTCGAGCGTGGGACAGGGCGTGTCGTCGCCCCGCTGGCGGACCTCGAACACGTCGTCGTCGGCCCCGAGGGGGTCGCGGAACACGCCACCGCAGAGACGTTCGAGAACCTGAACACCCGCGCGGAGTTCGAGGCGGCCGCCGAGCGACTCCGGGAGGGGTGAGTCACAGACCGCTCCCAGCGGGTCGTGGATACGTGTCCCCACCGACCGCGCCGGTAGGTGGACTTTTGTGCCCCGCTGTGGTCGTTGAGGTATGCGATTTCAGGACAGGACCGTCCTCATCACGGGTGCCGGGTCGGGGATCGGACGCGCGACAGCAAAGCGGTGTGCCGACGAGGGGGCGACAGTCGTCGTCACCGACGTGGATGTCGAGGGTGGCGAGGAGACCGTCGCCGAGGTCGAGGACAGCGACCGTCCCGGGGGCGCGGTCTTCGACGAGCTGGACGTGACCGACGCCGCGGCCTTCGAGAACACCGTCGACGCCGCCGCCGCGGAGTACGGGCTGGATGCCGTCGTCAACAACGCCGGCGTCGGCCAGGCCAACTGCGCGATGGAGGACCTCTCGCTCGCGGACCGTGACCGGATCCTCGACATCAACGGCAAAGGCGTCTGGAACGGCTGCCGGGCCGCGGTCCCCCACCTCAAGGAGCAGGGGTCGGGCTCGATCGTCAACATTGCCTCGCTTGCGGGGGTGATCGGCCAGCCCTTCGCTGCGGCATACGCCTTTACGAAGGGTGGTGTCACGAAGTTCACAAAGTCGCTGGCGGGTGAACTCGGCCGGCACGGGGTCCGCGTCAACGCGGTCTGTCCGGGTTTTACCGACACGCCGCTGGTCCGGGGCGGGCTCGAGGCCCGCGAGGACCCGGAGGCCGCCCGGGAGAAACTCGAGAGTCTGTACGCCTTAGACCGGATCGGCCAGCCCGAGGAGGTCGCCAACGCGGTCCTCTTTCTGGCCAGCGAGGAGTCCTCGTTCGTGACCGGCCACGAGCTGGTCGTCGACGGCGGCTACTCCAGCGGGTGAGCCGGCGGCGAGCCGAAGCCTCTTTGCGACCGGCGGGACACCTCCTGGGCGATGACCGACTCCGACGCCGACGGGCCCGAAGCCGAGCCCGACGGGGCTGCCGATGAGGGCGAGCCGGAGACAGACGCCGACCGGGGCGGACCGGAGGCGGATGTCGACACCGACGACCGCCCGGGTGCCCGCGAGAGCGGCGACTTCTTTCCCGACGGGACGTTCAACGATTGGGTCGGTCTCCGGGTCGAGGAGTACGACGACGGCGAGGTGGTGCTCGCCGTCGACTACGAGGGGTTCAAGCGCAACCCCGGCGACGTGATGCACGGCGGCGTGACCGCGACACTGGTCGACGTCGCCGGCGGGGTCGCAATCGGGTCGACCTTCGAGGACCGTGCCGACCGGCCGTTCATGGCGACGACGAACCTCGATATCAACTATCTCCGGCCGGTCACCGACACCGCGTACGCGACCGCGGAGGTCGTCCGTGTGGGCAGTTCCACGGCCGTCGCGCAGGTGGATGTCGAGAGCACTGCACCCGACGGCGAGCGCAAGCAGGTCGCCATCGGCACTGTCACCTACAGTGTCGCCGACCAGTAGCCCGGAGCCGGCCCCCCTGTCGCCGTTACCGCGGGCTCCTCGCCCGAATCCTCTTTTCCGGCCCACCACAACGGTGGGTATGAACGGAACGGGCGTTCCCCTGGTGACGCCGTTCGACGGGTCGGGCGCGGTCGAGGAGTCAAAGCTCCGTGCGGTCGCCGCCTGGGTCGTCGACCGCGGCGTCGACTTCGTCGTTCCAGCGGGGTCGAACAGCGAGTCGGAGCTGTTGACTGTCGAGGAACGCGCCCGCGTCGTCGAGGTCGTCGCCGACGAGGTGTCGGTGCCGGTGCTCGCCGGAACCGGCCACCCCGGGTTGGCCGAGACCCTCGAACAGACCCGTCGGGCAGCCGCGGCCGGCGCCGACGCCGCGCTCGTGGTCACACCCTTCTACTTCGAGCACTCACAGGCTGACCTCGACGCCTACTACCGGGCGGTCGCCGACGAGAGCCCGCTTCCGGTCTACCTCTATGACGTCCCGAAGCTGACCGACACGCGCCTCGACCCCGAGACCGTGGCGGCCCTCGCCGCCCACGACAGGATTACGGGAATAAAGGACTCCGGCGGCGACCTGGTCGCCTTCGAGCGGACACAGCGCGCGACCGACCCGTCGTTCGAGACGTTCGTGGGTAGCGGCGGGCTCTACGCGCCGGCACTCGACGCCGGCGCGGACGGGGGGATCACCGCGCTGGCAAACGCCGTCCCCGGCCTGGCGAGTGCGGTCTACGAGCGCCACCACGAGGGCGACCGGGAGGCCGCCCGCAGGCTGTGTGCGGACCTGGTCGAACTCAACCGGGCGATTACCGCCGAGCACGGCGTCCCGGGTGTGAAGGCGGCGATGCAACACAGGGGCGTGCCGGCCGGTCAGCCACGGTCACCACACAGGCCGCTGGACGAGGACGCCGCCCGGGAGGTCGGGGCGCTCGTCGACAAAGCCCTGGAGACGTGGGGCTGAGCGATATTACCCGGCGCTCGCACACCGTGTCGCCCGACCCGGGCGAACGGTTCATTCGGCTGTGGACCAAACCGGGCGGTGATGAACGCGACCGACGACTGGTACGACATCGACCGGCTCAGCGACCACAGTTACCGGCTCACCGAGGGGGGTGTGTTCGGCACGTTTCTGATTGTCGGCGACGACCGGGCACTTCAGGTGGATGCCGGCGGCGGCGTCGGTGACCTTCGCGGGGCCGTCGACGGGCTCGTCGACGTCCCCGTCTCGCTCCTGTTGACCCACTCCCACTGGGACCACATGGGTGCCGCCCACCAGTTCGAGAGCGTCCGGGTCCACGACCGCGAGCGGACGGCCGACGGCCGGGTGACGACCGATGTCGTCACCGACGAGTTCGGCTACGGGCCGGCGGACTTTATCGCCGACTGGAAGGCCGCCGGAGAGTCCTTTCCCGACGGGTTCGACGCCGAGACGTTCGAGATCCCACCGG
>JBLGCN010000071.1:0-8301 GCA_047617405.1 Natronomonas sp. | reverse complement strand
GACGGTCGAATCAATCATTCCGTCTGACTGGTCAAGGACTCGAATGAACTTGTCCGCGTGGTCTGGTGTGAGTTTCGTCGTATACTGGCCTTCATATCGCCATAACCAGCGGAACGCCGTTTCGAGTTTGTAGTGGGTAGATTCGAGCGTGGAACGCGCAAGGCCCTCGCGCTTCTCGGGGTTCTTTCCGTAGTTAGCCAACCATGACAAGAGTTCATGCTTGAAATCATGGTAGTCATCTACCATGTTCAGGCCGAACTCGCGTAGGTCACTCTTCGAGCGCTCACTGACCAAGGGATATTCAAACTCATAGTCTTCAGGCGCGGGCGGTATCTCTGCTGATACACCAGCCCCACTTTCGAGATTGTCCAGTGGGTCAGTCCGGTTCATCGGCCACGCTCACCCCCCGAACCACGGGACGGCACGGTGTCAGACCTTATGGTGTCCTGACAACTATGCGAATCGCAAGACGGCGACGGGGTTGACGTGTAGTAGAACGTAACGTTCTTGAGTTTCATTTGTTCTTTCCCAAGAAGAGCGTAAAATGGGGAAAGAGGCGCTAAAACGCCATGAAGCCTAGGCCGGGATTTGAACCCGGGCTCTCGTCCTTACCAAGGACGCGCTTTACCGCTAAGCTACCCAGGCGCACCCTCAGGTTGCCACGAATCGTCTTTAGGGGTTTCGATCCGCGCCAGTCGGGGCGGTTCAGTCGTCAACCGAGGTGGGAACGCCTTCGCTCGCGGGCCCCTCGCTGGCGAGGGTGCGGAGCGAGTCACCAACCCGCTCGGCGAAGAACTGGTCGGCGGCTGGGAACCCCGCCTCCTCGGCGAGGCCGGCCGCGAACTCCCGGAGTCGGGGGGAGGCGTGGCCGCCGGTCGCGGTCGTCCCCGCGATGACGGCGAGTTCGAGCACGTCGGCCTCGAGATTCCGGTCGAGGCTGTGGTCGTCGGCTTCCCGGCGGACGGTCTGGTCGCGACCAAAGGCTCGGACCGTCTCGACGGCGGCGTCGGCGGCTTCCGTGCGTGCGAGGAGATAGAACCCCCGGGCGACGAGGACGTCGGCCGCGAGAATGTCCAGGTCCCCCTCCTCGCGGTCACCGTCCTCCCAGGGTTCCTCGTGTGCGAGTTGGCGGGTGAGCGCGAGCCCCTCGTAGATGAGCTGGACGCCAGCCCCTCGTCGGGTGACCGGGTTGATCGGCGACCCGTCGGGGTCGACTGCGCGGTCGGTCACTACCTCGACGCTCCGGAGGGCGAGCGCACCAGGGACTGCCGACCCGGCGGAGAGTTGTTCCTCGAGTCGCTCACGGAGTCTGACGGGAGCGATATCCTCGACAGCCCCAAGCGCTGCCCGACGCACCGCCGCGGCTTCCTGCATCGATTATCTGTTGTGCCGGCAGGTGCAAAGACCTTTGGAAACGTCACCCTCGACGGCCGCGGCGGGCCGGCCGGCAGTCCGGCCCTGCCCGTCCCGAACGTACTGCTGGCTGTAACCGTGTTAAGATACCTGCGACCCCGGGGTCGCGAAATTCTTTACAGACTTACAGCCGGCAGTACGCGACCAGGCCGGGAACCGAAACGGATGAGTGGACTCCCCCCCGACTGCGGGTGAATGGAGGAGTGTTCGTACTGTGGGCAGTCGTTCGACGACGAGGCGGCCTACGCGGCCCACCTCGCGGACGACCACGGGGGGGAGTTGGGGGCCATCGACCGCCGACGTGTCGAGGAGTACGAGGCCGGCACGGAGGCCGGTGACTTCCCGACGGGCCCGCTGGTCCTCGGGGTTGTCTTCGGCGTGGCCGTGCTGCTCGTCGTCTACGTGACCCTCTTTATGGGCAGCGAGGGCGCCCCTGATGTCGGCCAGGCCGGGACCGCCCACGAACACGGGACGGTCAACGTCACTGTTGACGGGCAGACGGTCGACTTCAGCCGCGACCGGTATCAGGTCAGTCAGACCGGCAACAGCCGCTTTCACTTCGAGGGCGGGTCAGCGGTCTGGCACAAACACGCCACCGGTGTGACCGTCGAGTACGCCCTGAACGTCCACGGGATCCAGGTCAGCGAGGACAGTGTCACCGTCGACGGGACGACATACCGCGCGAGCGACCCGGGCACCGAGGTAGTTATCGAGGTGAACGGCGAGCCCGTCGACCCCGGCGAGTACGTTCTCCAGGGGGCAGCCGACGCGAACGCCGCCGAACAGGGTGACCGGATTCGTGTCGTCGTCCGGACGGGCGAGTCCTGAGCGGGTGTCCCGGCGGTCGGCTACCCGACGGCGAGACCCTCAGGACAGCGGCTCCGGCCCCGGCGGGAACGCCCGCTTGTGGGCGCTTTGCTCGTACATCCCGCGGACCCGTTCGACGACGGCCTCGTCGAGACGCAGGTGACTGGCCGTCGCCGAGGCCGACAGCGGTCCGTCGACGTGTAACGCGAGGATACCGTCGAGGGTGTTGTAGTCGAGCCCGAGTTCCTCCTCGTCGGTCTGGTCCGCCCAGAGCTCGGCGCTCGCGGTCTTGCTCGCCAGGTCCTCGGGCACGCCGATGTGACGGGCCAGCTGGCGGACCTGCTGCTTATAGAGGTTTGCGATAGGCAGGCAGTCGACGGCACCGTCGCCGTACTTTGTGAAGTAGCCCACCAGCGCCTCGGACTTGTTGCCCGTCCCGAGGACGAGCCCGTTGTCACGGTTGGCGACAAAGTAGTTGAACACCGACCGCACGCGGGCACGGGTGTTTCCAACGGCAACCTGCTCCGCCTCGTCTGCCGGGGCACCGGCGGGGTCGGTGCCGGGGACGGCCTCGGTGATGGCGTCAATGACCGGCCCGACCTCCACGACATCGTACTCGATGTCGAGCAGTTCGTCCGCGACACGCTCGGCGTCGCTCATGTTGCTCTGACGGTTGACCTCGGTGGGGAGGACGAGCCCGTACACCGACTCCGCACCCAGCGCCTCGACGGCGAGGTGGGCGGTAAGCGTGCTGTCGATCCCGCCCGAGAGGGCGATGACGGCGGTGTCGACACCGGCGGTTTCGGCCGTCTCGGCGATGAACTCGGTGATGTGTTCGCGGCGGTGTTCCAGTTCGGACTCGGAGAGCGTCAGGTCTAGTGCTCGCTCGGTCGTAACCTGCGACATACCAACTGAATGGGCTGGATAGACTAATACCCCCTGACGGGTCGCCGAGGCTGGACACACGTCGAATTTCCCGAAGCGCTACACTCAAGTGGACCACCGGAAAATGACACACAAGCGCCGGTGGTCTAGTGGTAGGACATGAGCTTCCCAAGCTCATAGCCCGGGTTCAATTCCCGGCCGGCGCATTCTTCTGAACCGCGAACGAGGAGCGGTAGCGACGAGTGAGCCGTGAGGAAGTGATGCGAGACGAGGGAATTGAAGTAGAGGAGACGCGGCGCGAACGGACGTGAGCGACCGTCCCTGCGTGGTTCAGTTCCCGGCCGGCACACGGCTATCCCCTCCCCGTGTTGTAGTGTTCTCGTCTCTCACAGGTGAACCGAACATGACGATATTAGCTCACACACCGGGTGGGGTTCCCGTACTCCGCACTGCGACTCCGGGTAGTATCGGACTCATTGCACAACAAGCAGCTGACAGTCCCACTCACATCGTGCGGCTGTGGTGGTTCCGGTGACACAAAACACGATAGGATCGTTCTGGTTCCCGAGCCGTCGTGTGGGTGCCTGAACGGCTCTGATACGGTGTTAACTCTAAGACCGAGTTGTGAGGTCTGAAACTGTTCCACGCATTTCTTTATCCAGTCCGCGCTATATGCTGTCGATGGGCGAATCACCCTCCTTTCCCGGCCAACTGCGTGCTGACCTGACAGCCAGCCAGTGGGTGACGGTAACAGCGACTGGACTCGCACTGGCGGCGTTCCTGCTGGTGTCACTCGACAGGAGTCCACTGCCTGTCTCAGCCAGTTTCGGTGCGGAGTTCCTGCTGTCACTGAGCCTGCTGGATATGGCGTTTGCCTACGACGACTACTGGCCCGTCGAGTACGGGCCGGTGTACGCAGTCCTGTGGACGCTTCTGTTCGGGGCAGGCACGACAGTCGTTTTTGTGGGTGTCTACGAACTCGGACTGTCGCAGGTTGGAGATACGACCGCGAGTATCGCGGCGTTTCTGTTGGCGGTTGGTCTGCAGTTCGGGAGCGCGATTCTGTACGCTCGCACCCGTCGATGACGGGAGGGCCACAGGGTGACGACCGCGGCCGTCCCTGTACAGTGTGTCGTAGAGACACACTCGGTTTGCCCCGGTGCGGAGCCAAAGGGACTAAACTGTGGTCTGTGCGTGAGCGGTAGCCCGAGAGTGGGAGAGTCCAGTCAGTGAACGGCCAGATGTGGGTTGTCGGACACAGTCACACCCGGTGGTGGATGCAACTCGGAGTGGAGGAGCGCAGGACGGAATACGGTCAGTGAGCGCGCGGCCGCCGGTTATGAGCCGCTGTCAGGCCTCCTGAGAGCCTTCGGCGGGCGCGTACATCACCGTGGTAACGAACGTGTCGCTGAAGTCGGTGAACTGATGCTCTGTCCCGGGGCTGAGATGGACAACGTCACCCGACCCGACTTCGACCGACTCGTCTTCGGTCACGAGTGTCGCATTGCCTGTGTTGATGTGGTAGATCTCCTCCTCGGCATGTGCGTGCATCGGGTCCTCGTCACCCGGTTCGAACCGCATCACCCGGAGGCTAAACTGCTCCTCACGAATCGTCTCTCTCTCGCCTTCCTCGTCGTCTGCCAACTGGTCCGCTACGTCGCCGGCATTAAGTCGGTTCACGACTGATGTAGGTGCTGTTCGGTATATATCGGCTTTGACCTCTGCTCGTCGCGGGAGTGGCAGGCGACGGTCATGTGACAACGAGATTACTTCCACGTCCAAGACGGTTCCACTCACTCCGTCGAGAGGCCATCATCTATGAGGAAGAGATTCATCACAGTTGAGCAAATCTGTCCAGTTGATGAGTATGATGCGACGTGTAGTGGCGATGCCGAGGATGACACCCTCAGGCAGGTAACAGCACACGCCGAGGACGCACACCCCGACTTAGCGCTTGACGACGGGACAGTCGCTACGACCAGAGACGGCATCGGAGAGGGTGAGCCGGGTCTGAACCGGCCGTCGGTTCCGTCACTCACGAACTCCGCGTCGTATCGACGGTCGGGGACCGCCAGAGACATCGACGGGGCCCCGTGCTTACTGTGCCCGTTGGCGTACTCTCCGGAGCCTAACGCACACGCTGTCGAACTGTGCTAACCCGGTCGAGTCGCGCTTCACACGTCTCGTAGAGAACGGACTGCGCCTTTGGCCGTACCCGTTGTACAGTGCCCCCTGGTCACACGGGTGCCGTCATCACAGCCACGGCAGTGGCCACCTAAATCCCAAAGCCGGTCGGGGAGTGTGTCACCCTCACTCGATGGGTTCGACTACCGTCACAGATGCGACATCGCTATCTATGATACGGTCGGCGGTGCCTTTGTCAAAGAGCCTGCTGAGTAGTGACCGGTTGTGACTCGACATGATAACCTGGTCGATATCCTCGCGTTCCGCATACTGTTGGATCGCCTCGGAAACCTGTGCGCGAGTCTCCGATTCGACTCTCTGTGTAGCAATCGTCAGGTCAGACTCCTCGAGATTGCTCTCGGTACCGACAACCTCCGCGAACAGGTCCCGAACCTCTTTTTCTGCGATACTACTCGATGTTTCGTTCGGGGTGTCGGAGAAGTGTACGGCGTGAATATCGACCTCTCTCGTGTCCTCGTACATCTGAAACGAGCGTCTCAGCGCCTGAACACCCACTGTGAAGTCAAATGGGACCAGAACCTTCATAAACTGATTACCCGGTTCTCGACAAAAAATCTTCGTTACTACACTGTCGGGCGTGCGGGCAGTTGATTATGGGCCTCGGGTAGCTCCGCCTGGTGAGAGACACCAACTGCGTCGGTCTTGACGACTGAGGCGGCCGCCTTCTCCGTTGTGGCCATCGTCAACACGGGCGTGTGAGTGCCGACCGCGTGGGTGATCGCTCACGTAGTCATGTTCGCTCCTTGCCGGCGTCGGGGTCGGGGTCGGCTATCGCCGGGCAGGTGCTGGGTGCGGTCGACCTATCGGTGGTGGCGGGTTGCTCTGGTGGTGTAGCAGGCAGCGGCCACGCGGCTGTGGGGAACTCCGTGGACCCGTGGATACGCCGGCCCGTACAGCCGGGCGTTCGGGTCGCCGCCCGAGTGAGCGGGTTGGCCCCCTCCCGGGAAAATAAGCCACTCCACAACCGAGTGACCCACGATGAGCCAGGACCTCGTGGCAGTCGTCGAGAAACCGCGCGCCCAGGCGGCTATCGGCTCGCTACGGGCGGAAGGCGTCTATGACGACAGTCGCTCGACCGTCGAGGCCGACGACGGGACCGTCGCAATCCCGGTCACCGAGCCCCCGGTCGGGACCGAGATACTCGAGATGGCTCGACAGACCGGCCAGCCGCGGTTTCGGACCCTCGAGGACCACCTCCGCGAGCGGGGCTGGGGTGACGAGGCCGTCGAACGGGCACCGGGGTCGTGGGCGGTCGTCGGTCGCGTCGTCCTCGTCGACTTCGGGGACCTCTCGGCGGCGGAGACTCAGGAGGTCGGCAAGGCGCTGTTGGCGATGCACGGTGGCGCTGACACTGTGCTCGCCCGTGAGGGGAGCAACGACGAACACCGCGAGCCGTCCGTCGAGGTGGTCGCCGGCGAGGGCGATACCGAGACCGTGCACCGCGAACACGGCACCGAGTACGCGCTTGACCTGTCGACGGTGATGTTCTCGCCGGGCAGCAGGGCCGAGCGCGCCCGGATGGGTGAACTGGTCGGCGACGGGTGTGACGAGCCGTCGGGCGGACCGGGCGGCGAAGCCACGGGTCGTGTCCTCGACACCTTCGCCGGTGTGGGCCAGTTCACGCTCCCGATGGCCCGGGCCGGGGCGCGGGTGACCGCCGTCGAGCGCACCCCTGCGGCATTTCAGTATCTCCTGGAGAACACGCTGCGAAACGGCGTGACCGACCGTGTAGCGGCCTATCGCGGGGACTGTCGGGACGTGGTGCCCGCGCTCGACGGTGACTTTGACCGCGTCGTCATGGGCTACTACGAGGCCCACGAGTATCTCGGTGTCACACTCGACGCCGTCGCGCCGGGCGGTGTCCTCCACATGCACGAGGCTACCCCCGAGTCGCTGGTGCCAGACCGGCCTGTTGGGCGCCTGGAGGGCGCGGCCGACCGCGCGGGCCGCGGCGTTGAGGTGCTCGGTGTCCGGGATATGAGGGGGTACAGCGAAGGCGTCCGCCACGTCGTTGTCGATGCACGGGTGGGATGACACGCGTCTCTGCCACGGCAGGCCACCGGAGAGCAGATACCACAGCCCGCGAAACCCCTAAGCCGCCAGCCAACAGAGATGAGATATGGACCGTCAGCAGATCCTCGCCATCGTCTTTGTCATCCTGATGGTCGGGTCCTCGGTCGTCTACGGGCTCGCATCGGTGTTTTAGCCAGGCCGTTGGATACACCTCTGTGAGCCCTCCATCCAGTTCTCGCGAGCAGCGGGGCTGTCCGAGGTGCGGTCACACCGGAACAGAGGTCGACGGCATCTCGACGACCGGCGGCGGCCTCGGCAGGATGGTCGACATCCAGACCAACTCCTCCAACGTCGTCTCCTGCACGCAGTGTGGCTGCTCGGAGCTGTACCGCGACGACACCACCGGGAGCAGCGACATCGTCGACGTGTTCCTCGGATAGCTGTCGGTCGCCGTCGTGGTCCTCACATCCCTCGCCCTCGCCCTCGGCGTCGGGGGCGGGCTGGTGCTGTGCCTGCCGGTCAGAGCGGAACACGGCAACCGGGGGATACTGGAGCGCCACGAGGCCGAACGTGCTGCCCGCCGGGACAGTGACGAGCAACGGCGGTGACTACTGAGCTACGGGCGCCGAGCTTCCAGTCGGAGCGTTCTCGTTGGTCCCGGTGTGCCTGCTACTCTCTATGAGTAGTCAGCTAAGACCCACAGACTCAGTCCCAAACGTCCGAGAGCGGGTGGTCACCAGAGGGGCGCGAGCGCCCGCGGCTGCGAGTCCGGCTCCGGCTCCGTCCGCGCGACCGTCCACCCGTCCGCTGGCTGCCGTCTGACCCACCGAGCGCCTCCCCGGGCGCAAACGCCGGCAGGTCGGGCTCGCTCAGACGGTCGACCTGGTCGGCGAACCAGTCGGGCATGTCCGCCCGAGCGCGCTCAAAGAGGTCGAGCAGCGAGGCGTCCGCGAGGTAGGTCACGCCGTGGTCGTCGGG
>JBLGCN010000070.1:0-8306 GCA_047617405.1 Natronomonas sp. | reverse complement strand
GTGGAGGTCGACGTGGACACCGAGCTCTACGAGGAGAGCCACGCGCCCGGCGCGGTCGGCTTCAACTGGGAGGACCAGCTCCAGGACCAGACCCAGCGCGACCTGCTGACGAAGGACGACCTCGAGGACCTGCTGGGGAGCCACGGGATCAGCGACGACTCCACCGTGGTGTTGTACGGTGACAACTCCAACTGGTTTGCGTCCTACACCTACTGGCAGCTGAAGTACTACGGCCACGACGACGTCCGTCTGCTCGACGGCGGTCGGGACTACTGGGTCGAAAACGGCTACCCGCTGACCGACGAGGTGCCCGACTTCTCCGCGGTCGAGTACGAGGCCTCCGGCCCCCACGAGAGTATCCGGGCCTACCGCGAGGATGTCGAGAACGCCATCGAGCGGGGTATCCCGCTGGTCGACGTCCGTTCGCCCGAGGAGTACTCCGGCGAGATCCTCGCCCCGCCGGGCCTGCAGGAGACCGCCCAGCGCGGCGGTCACATCCCCGGCGCGGAGAACATCTCGTGGGCCGCCGTCACCAACGACGACGGCACGTTCAAGACCGCCGAGGAGTTGGAGGACCTGTACGCCGAGGAGGGGATCGGTGGTGACGAGACGACCATCGCGTACTGCCGCATCGCCGAGCGCTCCTCGGTCGCGTGGTTCGCGCTGCACGAGTTGCTTGGGTACGAGGACTGCGCCAACTACGACGGCTCCTGGACCGAGTGGGGGAATCTCGTCGGCGTCGACATCGAGAAAGGCGGCGCGGACTAAGCAGGCTAACGGCGGTACTACCACCCGAGTTTTTTATCGACGGCCGACCACGCCGGCCACGGTCAGTGTCCACCACGCCAAACAGCCCGGGGTGACCAGCGGTGTCAGTCGTCGCCGACAGCCACCTGCTGGAGGTCCTGTTCGAGACGCGCAGCGTAGTCCAGCCGACGGTCTCGCGCCGCTGTCTGTGTGACCCTCTCCTGACCGCCGAGGTCGTGGGTCACCGGCGCGTAGGCGTCGGTGTCGAACCCCATGCGGTCGAGATATGCCCGCAGCGAGCCCGACTCGAGGCCGTCCTCGATAGCGGTGTCGACGTGGCCGAGGACGGTTCCGAAGTCGGGGACGACCACGCCGTCCTCCGTCAGCCCCGGCGCGCCGCCGACCTGGAGACCGGTCCTCGCGAGGTGTTCGACGACCCCCACGATGTCGTCGGCCAGTTGGACGGCCCGGCTGGGTAGCGTGGTGTCGGGCGACCGGTACTCGACGGTCCCGAAGGTCTCACGAAGCTGCACGGGTGTCCAGACGGCGGTCTCGGGGGTGAAGTTGGCCGCGATGGCCTGTCGGTCGGCACCGGCCTCGAGCGCCGCGGTGAGAAACTCCTCGTAGCGTCGCTCCAGCCGGCGGGTCCACTCGTCGGTGTCGGTCGCGTAGCGCCACAGCCGCCCCTGGTGTGAGACGTCGCCGTAGGCCATCCGGCGGTAGAGCTCCGACCGGGCGCCGGCGGCGAGATACTCGCCCTCGAAGTACGGCGAGGAGTTGACGAGCGCGAACGCGGGGTCGAGCGCGATGAGCGCGTTGATCTGGTCGGCCACCCGGCCCGGGAGCTGTTCGACGTGGATGTGGGTCCCGGCACAGTGGCGGACGTACTCGAAGTCATCGCCGACGACCTGCTCCTGAACCCGTGTGCGCTCGCTCGGCAGGTCCCGGACCGCCCCCGCGTTGAGGGGTGTCGCCAGCGGGACCAGCCGCTTGCCGAGCGCTCCGGCCCGCTCCAACACCTGCCCGACCCGCTCGAACAGCTCCGCGCGCAGCTGTGTGGTCGTCTCACACGGTGTGGTCTTGACCTCCAACAGCGGCTCGACGAACTCCCGTTCGACCCCCGGTGAGGCGTCGACGAGCGCCCCCGGTTCGGTTAGCCGACCCTCCTCGTCGACGACCCAGTACTCCGCCTCGATACTCCGTCGGATAGTCGCTACCACGACAGACCCACCCCGTTGCTGTCACCCGCCCGGTGTCTGATACATGATCGTCCACTCATCTACCCATCTACCCCGAAGGTGCACTCGTGCACACAATAAATTTGCGCAAACACCAATTTCCCGCGCGGGAACGTTCCGATACCTGCATTGCTACCTGGCAGGGACGGCGGGTGCGGTCGCCGCTGTGGAGCCGCCCACACGGCTCCGCGGCGACGCATACAAGCCGCCGGCTGCCGACGTGACGGGTATGGACCCGACCGACCTCGTCGACCGCGTCCGCTCGGAGAACAGGACAGAACTCTCCCGGCTGGGCTCCTCGAAGTCACTGTACGCCGACACCGAGGGGGAGATGGAGGGTGAGGTCGTCCTGACGGCGCTGGCCGACACCACCCATCACGCCGCCGAGGTCTTCGACGGGTGGGGTGACACCTTCGCGGCCGCCGCCGACCGCGAGCGCGACCACTACGCCGACATCGCGGGCGAACTCGACGACCACGAGCCCGGTGACCGGCCGGCCCTGGTCGCGTCGTTTCGCGGGCACGAGACGGCTGTCGACCGGCTCGGGGCCGCCGTGGGATACACCCTCGTCGCCGAGGGGAAGGCGAGCCAGGCGACCGGCTTTTTCACCGGCCAGGCCGACCCGGGAACGGCGAGTCTCTTCCGGGGGATATCCGACGGGTACGGGACACTTCGCGGGGAGTTGCTCGACGCCCTGGAGCCACACGACGACCCCGACAGTGCCGTGGCGGCTGCCACGACGGTCGTCGGGGCCGCCTACGAGGAGTACGTCACTCGGCTGGAGTCGATGGGGATCAACCCCAAGCCGGTCTGCTGACTCGCGCCCGCTGTCGGCGCGTCAGCTACGCATCGCGCCGCCGTCGATAGCCAGCGTCGCGCCGTTGACGTAGCTGGCGCGCTCGCTGGCGAGGAAGGTTACGACGTCACCGAGTTCGCCGGGCTCGCCGACCCGTTCGAGCGGGATGTCGGCAGCCCAGGACTCGTAGGCGTCCTCGTAGCTGTCAGCGTCGCCGCGCTCGACGGCCGCCTCGATGAGATTCTCGATCCGGGCGGTTTCGTGGGCGCCCGGGAGCACAGCGTTTGCCCGCACCTCGGGGGCGAACTCC
The DNA here is from genome assembly GCA_047617405.1 of Natronomonas sp. GTDB lineage: Archaea > Halobacteriota > Halobacteria > Halobacteriales > Haloarculaceae > Salinirussus. The sequence goes on along the minus strand of JBLGCN010000070.1, from coordinate 5,215 downwards.
CGGGCGACGGTCTTGACGAGCCCGATGACACCCCGGCGGACGGCGTTCGAGAGCAGGAGGTCGTCCCCGACCTCCTGGACCGTCCGGGAGGTGATAGCAACGACACTCCCGGTCTCGGACTCCACCAGGTGTGGCCGGGCCGCCCGGAGTGTCCAGACGGCGCTCATCACGAGCATATCGTAGGCGTCGTACCAGTCACTGTCGTCGGTGGCGGTAAAGGGCCCGCTCGGCGGCCCGCCGGCGCTCGTCACCACGTGGTCGAGCCCGCCGAACGTCTCGACGGTCTCGTCGACAAATGCCTCGACGTGGTCGGGGTCGGTGATGTCCGCCTCCACGGCGAGGACACCCCCCTCGCCCGCCGCCTCCAACTCCGCCCGGGCCGCCTCGACGTGGTCGGGTGTGGTGCCACAGACGGCCACGTCTGCCCCCTCCCGGGCGAGTGCGAGCGCGCTCGCCAGCCCGAGACCGCTGCTGGCTGCCGTACACAGTGCTGTCATATCCGCAAGTCCCAGGTCCATATCTCCGCCGACGGGTGCGAGAACAAAAAGATGGCCGCCGGGTGTCCGGGCCTCAGCTGCCCCAGAAGTCGTCCCGGCTGCCCAGACTCGGCCGGCCGTCACCCGCCGTCTCGTCGGCGGTGTCCTCCTCGGCCGTCTCGGCGCCATCGTCCCCCTCCTCGTCGTCCTCGGCTTCCTCCTCCGGGAGGCGCTCGAGTTCGTCCGCCCGGGCGTGGTTCGAGTGGACCTCTGTCACCTCGACACGCGCCCGGGCCGGCGGCAGGGCCCCGTCGACCATGATGATGAAGCCGTCCTCGGTGCGGCCGACACCCGCGCCGCTCTCGTGGATGTCCTCGACCGTGACCACCACCTCCTCGCCGCGCTTGACCGGTTGGGTCTTGAGGTCCTCGATGGGCTGCTCGTAGTGGTTACACCACTCTTTGCCCCCCCGGTCGCCGTAGTGGGTGCACCCCATCCCCTCGATACGCTCGGAGAAGCTGGGGCACTCGTCGGCGAGTGGACAACTGGGCATAGAACATTTAGCCCGGCACCGGATTAGAACTTTGCGCTCTCGGCTGTCGTGTTTTGGCCCGCGCAGGGTTGCCACACCCCGTCTAACCCCTCACAGGAACTTGGCGCCGAGGTCGTGGAGTTCCTCGTTGTTCGCGGCCAGATTGATCAGCAGCGGGGTCAGCGACTCCACCTCGGTGGCGTTCGCCAGCGGCCCGGCATCGAGTGCCCGCAGCCCCGCCATCTCGTCGGTCAGGTTGACGACTGTCTCCTTTGCCGCCTCGTCGTCGGCGACGACGGGCACGTCCCAGTCTAGGTCCGCGTCGAGGTCTCCCAGTCGTCCCGCCGCGAGGTTGTGGTAGGCACCGACGACGGGCACCCCATCGGGGGCGGCCTGGGCGGCGAGGGCGGTCACGCTGCCGACGCCCGGTGGGTTGTAGTGGAGGCCGGCCTCGTCGCGCTGGAGGCCCACGGCCGGTGAGACCAGCATCCCCGAGAGGGTGTCGGCGACGGTCTCGACCGTATCCGCGAGGTGGTAGGCCGGCACCGAGAGGACGACGACCTCCGCGCCCGCCGCGGCCTCGGGGTTCTCCGCGGCCCCGACCGCGGCCTCGACGCCGTGGTCGGCCAGTGTTGCCTCGTAGGCCGCGGCGGCGTCCTCGGCCTTCTCGGTCTGTCGCGAACCGACGATGACCTCGTGGTCGGTGTCTCGTGCCAGCCGTAGCGCCAGTCCCTCGCCGATGTCCCCGGTGCCGCCGAGCAGTGCGACCTGCATATCTACCCGGTCGGGAACCGGCGACTAAGCGCTTGTGTTTGTGTGTCAGTCCGCGGTGTCCGTGCCCGTATCCGTCCCCGGACCCTCACCTCCGAGATTGCGCGCGGGCAGGAACAGGTAGATGACGCCTGCGACGGCCGTCAGCGCCGCCAGCAACAGAAAGGCCTCGGTAAACAGGCCGTAGTCGGCCATCGCCCCGACGGCTGTCGAGCCGAACGCGCCGATCATGAAGAAAACCGTCCGGACCGCCCCCCAGGCAGTCCCGCGGACCCCCGGCGGGAGCAGGGCAACGATGTAGGCATTCGAGACGGGCCCGACCGACAGGCGCATCCCGAGGACGGCCGCGACCAGCGCGAGTCCGAGGATGTCACCGGTGTAGGGCAGCGCCACGAGCGGGAGGACACCGACGAAGGCCACGACCGCGAGCACGCGCCCGTGGCCATACCGGTCCGCGAGGACCCCGCCGACGGACTGGAAGACGGCCCCGCTGAGAAAGAGCACCCCGAACAGAACGCCCGCGGTCGCCTCGGTCAACCCCTTTGCGGTCACCAGGTATGTGGTGAAGAAGGCGGTCAGCCCCTGGAAGACAAAGAGCATCAGCGTCGCGCCGAGCACCGCGAGCGCGACCTTCCGGGAGGAGACGGCCCGCCTGATTGTGGCGACTCGCCCCCGGAGGGTCGCCGCCCCGCCGTCGGTGCGGGTGTCCGAGTCCGCGCCGGGGTCGTCGACAGCCCCGGTCTCGGCTGGCCCGTCACTCCCGGCGGCCTCCGCCGACTGCTCCGGGACGGTCCGGTAGAGTGCGACCCCGGCGACGAGGAAGGCGGGGGCGGTGAGCCCGAGCGCACCCCGCCAGCCGACCACACCGGTTGCGTAGGTGGCCGCCGCCGGCAACAGTGCGGCGCCCACGCTGCCGGCCGCGAGGACGGTCCCGAAGGCCGCCCCGTCCTGTTCGGTGTAGATGCGGGTGAGTGCGGTCCCCCGTGGCGGGCCGTACACCCCGGACGCCAGCCCGTAGGCCCCCGTCGCCACGAGAAAGACCGCAAAGGTCGGCGAGAGGGCGTAGACGCCCATCGTGACGGCGCCGGCGACCGCGCTCACCGCCAGCAGCGTCCGCTCGCCGGCCCGGTCGACCAACGCGCCGGCGGGGAACTGCATCGCGGCGTATGTCACCCACAGCAGGGTGATCGCCGCCCCGGCCGCGGTGTCCGACACCACAAAATCCTCCCGGATAATCGGCAGTAGCGCCGGAACGACAAAGCGCAAGCCGAGGGTGAAAAACCACCCGCCCGCGATGGCAAGCAGCGTCCAGCCCCGCCCGCCGCCACGGAGTCCTCTGACGACGGTGCGTAGGCGAGCAACGTAGCTGTCCGGGGACGACACGACAGGAGGCTCACACCGGTCACAAAAGACCCTGACGGACCGCACCTGTGCTGGCAGAGAGGGTGGCGCTGACACGGGTGGCGACCGGACCGGGACCGGGGGATTGACACCCGCTGCGGGGCAACCCAAGGTATGAGCGACCTGCTCGTCTCTGGGGGGCGTGTGCTCCGCCCCTCCGGGAGTGTCGAACGCGCGGACGTACTGCTCGACCAGGACGCGGGCACCATCACGGCCGTCGACGAACCCGGCACGGTGGCCGGTGACGACGAACTCGACGCCGAGGGGGGACTCGTCATCCCGGGGCTAGTTAACGCCCACACGCACGTCGCGATGACACTGTTCCGGGGGGCAGCCGACGACAAGCCGCTGGATGCGTGGCTCCGCGAGGATATCTGGCCGGTCGAGGCCGAACTCCGGGCCGAGGACGTCGCTGCCGGCACCCGCCTGGGGGTCGCGGAGATGGTCCGCTCGGGGACGACCGCCTTCGGCGACATGTACTTCTTTATGAACGAGGTCGCGGCGGTGGCCGCCGAGACGGGGCTCCGCGCCCGGCTGGGTCACGGCTGTATCTCGGTCGGTCGCCCGGAGGCGGAGGCCCGTGCAGACTTCGAGGACGGGCTGGACTTTGCCCGGGAGTACGACGGCCACGCCGACGGCCGTATCCGGACGATGTTCACCCCACACAGCCTGACGACCGTCGAGGAGGCCCACTTCGAGGACTTTCTTCCGCGGGCCCGCGAGGCCGGCCTCCCGGTCCACTTCCACGCCAACGAGACGACCGACGAGGTCGACCCGGTGCTTGAGGAGCGTGGACAGCGTCCACTCGCCTGGGCCGACGACCTGGGGCTGCTGGCGGAGGACTCCTTTATCGCCCACGGTGTCCACGTCGACGACACGGAGACGAACCTGCTTGCCGAGCGTGACACCGCGGTCGTCCACTGTCCGGCCTCGAACATGAAACTCGCGTCGGGGATGGCCCCGGTCCAGGACCTGCTGGATGCGGGGGTGACCGTCGGCCTCGGCACCGACGGCGCGGCCTCGAACAACGACCTGGACATGTTCGACGAGGTGCGCGACGCGGCGATGCTCGGGAAACTGGCCGCCGACGACGCCAGCGCGGTCGAGGCCCACACCGCAGTCCGGCTGGCTACCGAGGGCAGCGCGGCCGCGCTGGGGTTCGACAGCGGGCGGCTCGAAGCCGGCGCGAACGCCGACCTGGCGGTGCTGGGGCTCGACGCCCCGCATCTGACCCCCCAACACGACCTCGTGAGTCACCTGGCCTACGCCGCCAGCGGCAGTGACGTCCGCCACACGGTCTGTGACGGGCAGGTACTGATGCGGGACCGCGACCTCACCACCATCGACCTGGACGCCGCGCGCCAGGCGGCCGAGCGGCAGGCGCAAGCGCTGTTCGAGCGGGCAGCCGACTGACCGTCGCTCGGGCCGCCGGAGCCGGGCAGGTCCCGGCGGTGTGACCGGCTACTCGGTCACCGGAACACAACTGAAAATTAAACCATTAGCGGGCGTTGTAAACCGTATGAGAATATTTGAGCAGGTTTCAGCCCGGCCGACGCTACGGCTGAACGGCCTGAACCACAGTGCGGGTTTATGCCGACGCTCGGCACAGACACAGGTATGACACGACAGGCACTGTTCGCGGTCGCGATGGTCCTGGCGATGGTCGGGGCGCCCCTGACCGGGGCCGTGGCGGCAGCCGACTCGGCCGGGAACAGCACAGCCCTCTCGGTCGGTGTGACACAGGACGACGACGAGGTAGAGGTGTCGGTGACACGGAACGACACCGGCGTGACCAACGCCTCGGTGCTCGTCGAACCCGTCGACAACGACACCTACACCGGAACGGGGGAGTACGCCACCGACGACGACGGGGAGGTCGAGTTGCCGACTCCTGTCAAGAACGTTAGCGTTGACGTGACTGCCGAGGCGGACAACGAGACGGCGACCACCACCGCCGAGCTGGTCGCAGTCGAGGAAAACGAGACGGGTGACACCGGTGTCGACAGCTTCGGCAAGCGCGTCTCGGCGTACGTCC
>JBLGCN010000069.1:0-8488 GCA_047617405.1 Natronomonas sp. | reverse complement strand
CCGCCAACCGAGGTAGTTAGGCTTATTTTTTCGCCCCCCGTTCTACCTGTGTATGGACTACGACGAGATGCTCGAGCGCGGCATCGAGGAGACGCCGGACATCGAGGGTAGCAGCGACCGCTTCGAGGTGCCGGACGTGGAGGTGCGACAGGAGGGTAATCTCACTGTCTTCGAGAACTTCCGAACAGTCTGTCAGGACTTCGCCCGCGAACCCGAACACGTCTTCAAGTCCCTCCAGGACGAACTCGGGACGAGCGGGCATATCGACGAGAACGAGCGGGCACGGCTCACCGGCGAGTTCGACCGGCGTCGGATTCAGGCGGCCATCGAGTCATACGCCGAGGAGTACGTCCGCTGCTCGGAGTGTGGGCTGCCGGACACCCGGTTCGACCGCGAACAGGGGGCGGTCATCCTGCGGTGTGAGGCCTGTGGCGCCCGGTCGCCGACCAGCGGCTGACCGGCCGACGGCCTACCGGAGTTCCTGCAGGGTCTGTAGCTCGTGTTCCGTCCGCAGAAACTCCGCGAGCGGACGGCGCTCCGCACAGTCGGGGCAGTCAAAGCCGTCCTCGGCAGGCGGGAGACTTGACGGGTCTGACTCCCACTCCTTTCGACACGCCGGGCAGAGCAACCGAACGTATGCTTCCTCCATGCGTGTCACTCACAGGCTCGAACCGTAGAAAAGGGTTGTGCCCGAGTACCACGGTCCGGCGCGTTCGCCCGAAAGGGCTCTGTCAGGCCGGGACGCCGCTCTCGGCGTCCAGTAGCTCCTTGTATCGGTTGCGGATGGTGACCTCCGAGATGTCGGCGACCTCGGAGACCTCGCTCTGGGTGACCTTCTCGTTGGTGAGCAGTGAGGCGGCGTAGACCGCGGCGGCGGCGAGGCCGACGGGGGACTTGCCGCTGATTACGCCCTGCTCCTTTGCGGCGTCAAGGAGCTGTCGGGCGCGGCGCTCGGACTCCTCGGAAAGGTCAAGGTCCGAGGCAAACCGGGGCACGTAGCTCTTCGGGTCGGCGGGTTTGATCTCCAGGTTCAGTTCACGGATGATGTAGCGGTAGGTCCGCGTCAGTTCCATCTTTTCGACGCGGGAGACGTTGGCGATTTCGTCGAGGCTGCGCGGGGTGCCGGCCTGTCGGGCGGCGGCGTACAGCGCGGCGGTAGAGACGCCCTCGATGGAGCGGCCGGGCAGGAGGTTCTCGTCGAGTGCCCGCCGATAGATAACGGAGGCTGTCTCCCGGACGTTTTCGGGGAGGCCAAGCGCGGAGGCCATCCGGTCGATCTCGCCCAGCGCCTGTTTGAGGTTGCGTTCTTTGCTGTCCCGGGTGCGAAAGCGCTCGTTCCAGGTACGCAGTCGTTGCATCTTCTCGCGCTGGCGGCTGGAGAGGGCGTTACCGTAGGCGTCCTTGTCCTGCCAGCCGATATTCGTCGAGAGCCCCTTGTCGTGCATCATCTGGGTTGTCGGGGCACCCACACGGGATTTCTGGTCGCGCTCGCTGGAGTCGAAGGCGCGCCACTCGGGGCCGGGGTCGATCTCGTCTTCCTCGACGACGAGGCCACACTCCTCACAGACAGTCTCGCCGTGTTCGGCGTCGTTGATCAGGGCGCCGCCACACTCCGGGCAGACCAACTCCTCCGACTCCGCCTGTTCCTGTTCCTCCTCCGTTCGTTCGTCCTCTGTACGCTCTGACGTCCGTATATTAGGTGGTGATTCGCTCATGATGTGCGTTCCGACGCGCTGGGGAAGCAAGGAATAAATACCGCCTCCCAGGCTCGTTGAGTGTTAGTTAGTCCGAAAACCTTATAAATCTTCTGGTGTCGCACGGTAACCATTCCCGTCCTGTCCGGGGATACGAGCGCCCTCGCCAGGGGGAGAGACAGGAGCAAAGGACTCGCGTCCTGGGCGCCGCCGGACCCAGAGGTCTATTCGCGAGCCTGTCGCCTGGCGGGCGGCGGCCGAAGGTAACAGCCGCCTACACCGCCCCGCCGGCACAGCCGGCCACGCCGGTGTCAGCCGCGCTACCGGGTCCGGGTCTACCTGTCTGCGGGTGCAGGGCGACATCAACTGACAGTAATATTCCTCGGGTAATGAACAGTTCCCGAAAAGTCCCCGTACTCTCACCCAATTCTGTCCGGACTCGGCGGGTGGGTCGGACCGCCCAACCGCGCCGGACATCCCGCTGCTCCGGCGAACCCAACAGACCGCCGAGGGCCGTTGTCGACTCCTCGGGAGGGGCGACACCGTGTATCCCGCCCGGCCACCCCCGAACTGACCCGGACCGCGGCCGAGGGCGACTCCGCCACCGTCGGCGGCGACAGGCACGGGGTCTCGGTCGGTCCTGTCGGGCCTGTGCTGTCGAAGCCCCGACAGCCGGGACGACCCGGCCGCCACCGGTCACCACCGGGTCACTGCTGTCGTCGTCGGTGTAGCCAGTAGCACAGAGACATGACGTGGGGTCTGCCACGGAGCGGGCGAACACCGGCGTTCGGGTCAGTCCCACGTCACCCAGGCCAGAAAAAGCAGGCCGAGAAGCTCCAGAACCTGCACCGTCGACATCGCACGCCCGGCGACGGGGGCTGCACCCCGGAGCAGCTCGGCGACCGCCGGGTCCAGCACGTAGTAGTACAGCGCGAGGCCGTTCTCCGCGAGCAGGAGGACGCCGAAAACCGCGAGCCCGAGCGCGTGTTTGGAGCCGAGTTGGCGGTAGTTCCGGCCCCAGATGCCGACCAGGACCAGCAACACCGCGACGTTGACCGCCGCGGCGGCCCCGGCGACGCTCAGCCAGAGTCCCATCTCTCCCTCCTTTTGCCGTACCGACGGATAATCACTGTCCCGATTTTGGCCATACTAGATTACCTCCTCCGCGATCTCCTCGACGGTCTCCCAGTGGTGTCGTGCCTGGTCGCTGGGCAGATACACCGCCCCGTAGTCGTCGCCGCTGCTCGTGACGAGCCCGTTGTCGACGAGGACATCCAGATGATGTCGCACCGTCTTGTAGTCCAGGTCCAGGTCCTCTGCGAGCTGGTTGGCGTTTCTGGGCCTGTCCGAAAGGGCCTGTATGATTCGGACGCGGTTGGGGCCCCCACGGGTACCCGAGAGCACGTACCAGAGGACGCCCTCCATCACCTCTCACGTCTGAGGCAAGAATCCTAAGCCCACCGACTCTCTCCAGCCACGGAGTGGAGGGTAGTCACCGGCGGTCAGACTCCGCCACTGACTGGTCGAAACGGCCCGTCAGTCGTCGTCTCCCTCGTCCTCGTCGTCGTCGTCGTCCTCCTCATCGTCGTCCTCCGCATCGTCCTCAGCCTGGTCGGCAGGATTCAGCACGCCGTCGATTTCGTGAATGATACCGTTCGATGCGTCGGCCAGATTCGGCGTGACAATATCTGCCGGGAACTCCCCCTCGGGATTCAGGCTCGTCCCCTCGACATTGACCGTGGCACCGTTCAGCGTCGGCACCTGGTCGGCGTTGACCACCGAGGCCGCTTTCCGGCGACCCGGGATGACGTGATACAGGAGAATTGTCCGCAGCCTCTCCTCGGGAACATCATCTAGCTCATCCAGCCCCAGGGCGTCGAGCAGGTCGCCGAACGCCTCGTTGTTCGGCGCAAACAGCGTCAACTGCCGGTTTCCGCTGAGCTCCTCAACGAGCCCCGCCCGCTTGACGGCTGCGACCAGGGTACTGAACCTGTCAACCCCTTTTGCAACGTCGACAATCGTCTCTCCCTCGCTCGGTGGCTTTGCGCTCGTGGCACCCACGCCACCGACGAGTGTCACAGTTCCCACACCGATCCCCCTCAGTACGTCGCGCCGAAAGTGGTCGCTCATCAGTGAGACACCACTAGGAACGACCGAGTGTCGGATAATAATCACTTTCCCAACTGAGACCCAAATTTGACCCAGGAACGTACCGGCTGTTCGGACGTTTCCTACCAACTCACACGGTGAACAGGTGTCCGTCCTCGGGGACATCGAACAGCCCCACGCGGGCGCCAGCATCGAGCCACGCGTGACCGTAGGAGAACGCCGCCAGGGCGTTGACCAGGTCGCCTGTCTCCCGGAAGTGGCGGCCATCCTCGAGATACGAGCGGGCCATCTCCTCGAACTCCCCGGCGGCCTCCCCGAGTGGCGTGTCGGACGGAGCGGTCACCTCGGCGGCCGCCAGCGCCTCCGCGAGCAGCCCCTCGTACCGGTCGGTCTTCTCGGCGATATCGGCCATGCCCGCCGTTCGGCCAGGTGTCAGGAAGCCGTTTCGGTCCGGTGAACGCCAAAGGGCGCAATCTACAAACGACGCCGGAACCAAGTGTAACGTATGACAGATGAACTCGTCGAACACCGCCGATTAGTCATCACCGGCTCCGGTATCGCCGGACTGACCGCCGCCATCTACGCCGCCCGGTCGAACAACGACCCACTCGTCCTGAGGGGTGACGAGCCTGGCGGGCAGTTGACACTCACGACCGACGTGGCGAACTACCCCGGCTTCCCCGAGGGGATCGGCGGCCCGGAACTCATCCAGCAGATGGAGGAACAGGCCGAACGGTTCGGCGCGGAGTTCGAGAACGGCATCGTCGCCGATGTCGACGACTCGACACGACCGTTCCGGGTCGAACTGAGCAGCGGCGACGTCTACACGGCGGACGCGGTCATCGCCGCGTCCGGGGCCAGCGCCCGCACGCTCGGGGTCCCCGGCGAGGACGACCTCATGGGCTTTGGGCTCTCGACGTGTGCGACCTGTGACGGGGCGTTCTTCCGGGGCGAGGATATGCTCGTCGTCGGCGGCGGCGACGCCGCCATGGAGGAGGCCTCCTTCCTCACGAAGTTCGCCGACACCGTCTACATCGCCCACCGCCGGGAGAACTTCCGGGCGGAGGACTACTGGGTCGACCGCGTGATGGAACACGTCGACGCGGGTGACATCGAGATTATGCGCAACACCGAGTTACTCGAGATCCACGGCAGCCAGGCGGCGGGTATCGACTCCGTCACCCTCGCGGAGAACGAAACCGGCTACCCGAAGGACAACCTCGACGACCCTGGGACCGACACCTTCGAGTTCGATGTCGGCGCGGTGTTCTACGCTATCGGCCACACCCCGAACACCGACTATCTCGAGGGGACGGGCGTCGGGATGGACGAGGCGGGGTATCTCAAGACCCGCGGCGGCGAGGGCGGGGGACAGACGAAAACCGACGTCGAGGGGGTCTTTGGCGCCGGCGACGTCGTCGACCATCACTACCAGCAGGCGGTCACCGCCGGCGGCATGGGCTCGAAGGCCGCAATCGACGCCGACGACTATCTCGAGGACCGTGCCGCGGCCGACGCCGCGACCGGTCAGGCGACCGCCGAGGGCGACGACTGATACTGTTGACTGTACGTGCGTGGGGATAATCGATACCCCGAGGTGCCGACCCCGCCCGTGATGGGGCAGCCGACAGTGTGAGACTCCAGGGTGTTACTCCGGGGCGGGCGCCCGCCTCAGTAGCTCTCGCTCCAGTTCCAGACCTGGGAGCGCCCCTTCGAAGACCCTGACCGGCTCGCCGTCCGCCACGAGCACAGTCGTCGGGACGGTGTCGGTGCCGAACTCCGCCAGCAGGTCGCTGTTTTCGTCGGCGTCTACGCGGGCGACGAACAGTTCAGGGTGTTCCGCGGCGACGTCAGCCAGCGCCGGTTCCATGGCCTTGCAGGGTCTGCTCCACTCCGCCCAGAACCACAGCAGAGTGAGGCCGTCGCCGGCCACCTCCCGGTACGTCTCGGCGTCTATGTCGTGGATGTCGGTGCTCATCGACCGTAGCGTGGACGCCGGGGCTCTTATTGGTTGGCCCCCGGGCCGGCGACACGCCAGACCACCAAGGTGGTTTACCTGCGGCCCTCAAAGGTAGGCTATGGCAGAGACAACGACAGTCCAGCTGGACGCGGACGGCGAGAGTGACGAACTGACGGTACCGACGACGCTGGTCGAGATGCTCAGCGAGGACGGCGAGGACCTGACCGACGTCGTCGGCGATATGGCGATGCTCGCGCTGGCACAGCAGGCTCACGGTATCGTCCACCACAGCCAGGGGGAGGTCGACGAGCAGCTGGCGGCGGCCGAGGAGGCGACGATGGACCTCTTCGAGGAGCGTTTTGGCCAGTCATACGCCGAGATGACCGGTCACGACCACTGAGAAGGAGCCGCCCCGTCAGAGTGCCCTGCGCACGTCGTATGAGAGGACAACCCCGTCGTCGACGCGCTCGACCGACTGCAGGTCGAGGTCCGGAAACTCCCCGACGAACCCCTCGCCGTCGGCGAGCGTCGGTGCCTCGCGACCCCCGATGACGGTCGCGCCGACGAAGACCGAGAGTTCGTCGACCAGCCCCTCCTCGAACAGTGAGAAGATGAGTTCCCCCCCGCCTTCGACCATGAGTTGGTCGAACCGCTCGGCGGCCAGCCGCGCAAAGGCTACCGACAGGTCGACCCGGTCCTGGCCGGCGACGAGCACGGTCGCCCCGGCACTCTCCATCGTGTCGATAAAGTCGGCTGGGGCGGCCTCGCTGACCAGCAGGTAGGTCTCGGCGGCGTCGTCAAGCACCGCGGCGTCCATGGGTGTCCGGACCTGTGAGTCCGCGATGACGCGGGCAGGGTTGGGCGGGTCACCCCGGTCGCGGCGCTCCTCCCGGAGCCGTTTCTCCTTGACTGTCAGCGAGGGGTCGTCAGCGACAATCGTCCCGACCCCGACCATGACCGCGTCGCTGTCGGCCCGCAGGCGGTCTACCCGGTCGAAGTCCTCGGCGCCACTGATCTCGATCTGCTCGCGCTCACGGGTGGAGAGTTTTCCGTCGACGCTGGTGGCGGCGTTGACGACGACGTGCATATTACTACTTTGTGACACGCGGCAAACGGCTTTCGGTCGGCGGACAACTCTGTGCCGACCCGGGTTCACGGCGGGGCCGCAACACCCATTGAGATGCCCGAAGACTCACCCGTATGGACCTTACAGGCTCGCGCGTGCTCGTCACCGGCGGGGCGGGCTTTGTCGGCTCACACCTCGCCGACCGGCTGGTCGCGGACAACGATGTCCTGGTCGTCGACGACTGCTCGAACGGCGACGCCGGGTGGGTCCCCGACGGCGCCGAGTTCGTCGCGGGCGACTGCACGGACCCGGACCTGCTCGCCGAGGTGCTCACCCCGGATGTCGACGCTGTCTTTCACTTCGCGGCCGCAAAGGCCGTCGACACCGACCGGCCCCGCGCGCAGTTCGAGGACAACACCGCGATGACCTACAACGTCCTCGAGCGGATGGCCGAGACCGGTGTCGACGAACTCGCCTTCACCTCCTCTTCGACCGTCTACGGCGAGGCCCCCCGGCCAACCCCCGAGGACTACGCCCCGCTGGAGCCGATCAGCCCCTACGCCGCCGGAAAGGTGGCCGAGGAGTCCCTGGTCTCGACGTACGCCCACAGCCACGGGCTCCGGGCACACGTCTTTCGCTTTGCCAATATCGTCGGCCCGCGTCTCAGGGGGGCTGTTATCCCCGACTTTATTGGGAAGCTCCGCGAGGACCCCGCGGAGCTGACGGTCCTCGGTGACGGCCGCCAGGAGAAGTCGTACATGCACATCGAGGCGTGTCTCGACGCCATGTGTCACGTCGTTGCCCACGCCGACCGCGACCTGAACGTCTACAATCTCGGCACCCGGACCACCACCAGCGTCGACCGGATCGCCGACATCGTCAGCGAGGAGATGGGTGTCGACCCGGAGTATCAACACACCGGCGGTGACCGCGGCTGGACCGGTGACGTGCCCCGGATGCGCCTCTCCGTCGAGAAGCTCGCAGGGCTGGGCTGGGAGCCCACCGACTCGAGTGACGACGCCGTCCGGCGGGCAACCCGGGAGCTACTCGCCGAACTCTGACCTGGCGTTGCTGTGACCGGGCCTCCCGGTCCGACCCGCGGAGCAACAGGGCTAATGACCAGCCGCCCTAACATGCAGATGTGCAGATCGTCGGCTACGTGACGGCCGCTGGCGACGCCGACCGCGCGAGCCTGCTGGTCGCGACAGACGGCGACGTCGAGCGGACCCCGCTGTCCCCCGGGCGGGACCTGGCGTACTCGCTCGGCGACCGTCGCTGTGCGGGGGTGCTGACCGAGGAGGGCCACCGCCCGTGTGAGGCGAGTGAGGCGCCGTACTGTCGGGCACACACGAGTCGGTGGCCCTGCGCGCGGTGTACCGGGGGCTGTGACCGCCCGCTGGAGACCTGCCGTGAGGAACACGCCGTCTATCTCGCGGCGTTCGCGCCGGCGACGTTCAAAGTCGGTGTCACCCGCTCGTGGCGGCTGCGCGAGCGGCTGCGCGAGCAGGGTGCGGACCGCGCGGCCCACCTCCGGACGGTCGCCGACGGCCGGGTCGCCCGGCAGGTCGAGGCCGAGGTGGCGGCCGAGGTCGGTGACCGTGTCCGTGTCCCGACCAAGGTCGAGGGCCTCCACCGCTCCGTCGACGACGACGCGTGGGC
>JBLGCN010000068.1:0-8507 GCA_047617405.1 Natronomonas sp. | reverse complement strand
CCGAGATGGCATTGAGCTCCCCACCTCTGAGGCTGTCGAGCGAGAGTTCGGTGATCGCCGTGGCGTCCGGAATCGTCTCCAAGTCGAATACGACCTCGGTGCCGCCGTCACGCTCGAACGCGTTGACGTGATGGAAGCCAAACACGGCGTCGGTGACCGGGTCGGCGACGACATCACCTGTGGCCCGTTCGACGACGACGACCCGCGTCCCACGGTCCGGCTGCCACTCGAAGCGCTCGATAAACGGCCCCTGTCGCCCGGGTTTCACGAAGCTCAGTGGGTTCACCCGGAGCGGAAACTCGGTGAGTACGACGTAACGCTGTGTCAGGGCAAAACTGTGCATATACGCCGGTGCGTCCGTCTCGACGCTACCGATGTGGCGCCGCTCGCCGGCTCCGGTCAGCGCGTGGACGTGGTAGGTGCTGGTGCGACCAAACTCTGTTTCGATGTTGAACAGGGTCCCTGTCGCGGGGTCTCGCTTCAGGTGAGCACACGCTAACTGTCCGCTGGGGGCCGGCCCATCGTACTGGCTGTGGCCCTCCACGGCGAGCGTGTTCGGGTCCACGACGACCGCACGCGGCGACTCGGTCAGCGCGAGATACCGCTCGTCCACGCGTTCGAGGATAATATTGGTGTTGTCGTACGGGTCGGTGAACAGGCCCGCGAGTCGGTCACGGAGCGTCGTCTCGCCGGTCGCGAACCCGCCGTCGAACTCGCCGGCTTGTGCCTGTTCGTACGCGTCGGTTTCGAGAAATGCGTTCCGGTAGTGGACCGCGTCCGTGTCGCCGGCGTCACCGACAGGGCCGTTCCCTCCGTTGCCGGGGTCGAATGTGAACCGGTAACACATCGCCAGCCCGTCGAACCAGTGGTCGACACTGTCCCCGTCAGGGAGGTCGAAACGCCCCGGACCGTTCCGAACGAGACTCCCGGTCAGCCACTCGGGTACCGACCCTGTCACGGCAAGTGACACTGTCCGCTCCTCGTCGAGTGAGTGAAAACCAAGCGATGACGCCATACAGTTATTACGTGTCGAGCAGAATAAACAGTACCGGTACGACTGGATGTTTTGTCCCCGGTGTGGTACACACAGTGCGGTCCATGGTGCGGTCCGGGCAGCCGGCCTGTCCCACCTAATCGTCACAGGGGTATGGCGTCTCGGTCGCCTGTTCCGGCCGAGACCCGGGTGACCGCTGTCGCCGGAGCCGGCAGACCTCGCGGCGCAACGTGTCCCGCTCCACCAGCGCGAACCCGGCCACAACTACCAGAAAGCCCGCGACGGTGACGACCGAGATACCGGCACCGAGCAGGAGCCAGCCCAGCAGCGCGGCAAATACGGGCACGACGTACGCGACGAGATTCGCCCGCACAGGCCCCAGGCGCTCCAGCAGGCCAAAGTGGATCGCGTACGCAACCGCCGTTGACGGGATACCGACGACGAGCAGGCTGGCGACTGTCGCCGGGCCGATTCCGAGGACACTCGCAGGGGTCTCCCCGGCTCCGAGGCTGATGCCGTGGAGGAGCACCGCACCGAGCGCCATTGCCCACGCCGTCAGCGGGAGGCTGTTCATATCGGGGCTGAGCCGCCGCAGGAGCACGCTCCCCAACGCAACCGCCAGCGCCGCTCCGAGGACGAGCACCTGGCCGACCGTCCCCCCGCTGGTGAGTGTGGCTGGCGACGGCTGGACGATAACGACGACACCGGCTAACGCAGTACCGATGCCGAGCGCGCCGACCCGGGAGAGACGGTCACCGAGCAGCCACCAGGCAAACACCGGCGCTAGCACGGGGTTCAGGCCGTACATGACCGATGCCATCGCGGGCGTGGTGCTCTCCTGGCCCAGAAACAGCAACCCGTTGTTCAGCGCCACCAGAAACAGGCCGGCAACACCGATACCCAACAGGTCGCTCCGCGTCCGCGGGAGCCACGTTGACCGCGCCCGTGTGAGGGCGATATAGCCCAGCAACACGGCTGCCCCGATATCGAACCGAAAGCTGGCGAACAGCAACGGCGGCAACTCGCGCAGCCCGGTTTTTACTGCGACAAAGGTTGCGCCGAACAGGCCGGCCAGGAGGACGAACAGGGCGGCATCACGATACCGCGCCGGGGGCGACAGGCGGCTCAATCGAGTAGATATATGAGTGGCCAACGTTACCGCCACCTCCGGCTAATTGAGGGTGATATCACACTCTAACAGAGGGGCTGGAATCGGAAGAAGGCTCCGCGGGGGACGATGTCACGGGACGGCGCACCACGGGCTACGAGCCCCTCGCTCGCGTGTCAAAACCGGCACGGGTAGAGCCCACACACCGTCACCGAGGATTACGTTTTCCGCCCACGCGTGGAGGGGGTCACGGTCGGTCCTGCTCACAGCAGCCTCCGAGACCGGTCCCTTGCAGTACACTGTGTCGGTCGTCAGTGTCGAACTGGGGCAGATGGCAGTCACCGCCATCGGTGTCAGTGTGATTCTGCTGCTCGTCGTTGTGTCGGGGTCGTTTTTAATGTCGGAGGGTGCGCTGTTCTCCCCGCCGGCCCACCGGGGCGACGGGATGGCTGATACTGACGGCTGTACGTCTGTGAGGAATCTCGCCATTTCGGGGCGGCAAGTCTCTTCACGAAGGCACAGGGCGTGCGAGGCTTATCCGGCGCGCAGGCGGTCAAGCCTCCCAAGCAGGGCCCTCACGCCTGCCCGTGACACCCTCGTGGGAGATGGCCAACATCAGGGTGTCCTCTATTCCGACCACCATCGCCAGCCTCTACGCCGACACCGGTACGGCGGTCATCGTCTCGTCACTCAGTATCGAGTCAGTGGTGCTAATCTTCGGCGAGAGCGCGTCAAACTCCTATGCTGTGAGCACACCAGATTGCACGCACGGCGCGTTACCCGAGAGCTGAGGACCGTTGAGAAGGGGCTGTGGCCGCTCATCACCACACTCTACTGCCCGACGGGTGTTGTGAGCAGGGCCACCGGCGGCAGTCCGTCTGTCGGGTCGACGCACGTTACTCGTGATGAGACCCGGAACAGGGTCAGGACGGGCGAGCGCGAGGGTATGCTCGGGGAGGAGTGCCAGATGCTCCAGCGCACGCTGCGAGTCACACAGGGGGTAGCCTGTCGCAGTCATCGCCGTGTACACTCACGCTGTGAGTTATGGCCTCACACTCCCGACGTAGTCTCGGTCCGACCAACACTGCGGCGTCATACTGCTGAGTGTTCTGCGGAGTGAAAAATGGGACTGCGTGACGGGAGCGCGCCGGCGCGTTAGGGCGTCGGTGCGTCCGCCGGTGCTTCGGCCGCGGTGGCGGTCATTTCGGCTTGCTCGATTTTTGCGATCTCCTCGGCGTAGTGGAGGAAGGTGTCGACCGAGGAGGCAACGACGCGGGCCTCGACGGTCAGGATCTCGATCCCGACGAGCGAGACCCGGGCGAAGACGTCGACGACAATGCCCTTGTCGAGCACGCGGTCCAATACCTCTGCCAGACTGGATGAGTCGGGTTGTGCCATTGGTGTTTGTGGACGAATGCCCACCTGTTCAGAGGCACGAGGGGTATGAATAGGTGTGTACGATTTCAGACAGGATTACGGACCGCGTGATGGCCCGCATTACGCCCGACGTAACGGTGGTCGTGAATCCGTGTCTTTGTATTTGTGTCTCTCCCGGGACTGTGTATAGCAGTTACCGGTTGCTCCGGCCGGTCTGTGCCCTACTACTGATACTGCCGGCTGTAAGTCTGTAAAGAATCTCGCGACCCCGGGGTCGCGGATATCTTAAAATAGTTACAGCCAGCAGTATGAGAACCGTCCAAATAACTGCAAGTGCGAGCGGAATGAGAGAGTATCCCTCCAACCGCGACTCCGGGCAGCGACAACGACTGAGCGAAGCACGGTGTACCTGGAAAACGCTCTTTAGGCTGGCGTGACAGAGCCACGCTTTGCTGTCGAGTCCAGAGAGCCTCCTGAGAGTCCTCTCAACGTTCATTAGCGTTCATCTTGACTGCGCGCGTCTCATCGGCGGTGTAACCGAACATAAAAAATACATTTCTGCTCCGTCCTTGCAGGACGCTGACTGGCCGCACCCACACACCCACAACCACTGTATCGGACCAGCCCTGTCCCAGACCACTTGGGTCTGCGATGTGCGCCCTCGGAAGTGTGGTGATGCAGGCGATTCGAAGGGGATCACAGAGTGTCGAACGCACCCGCGCCACTCATCGGGGGTTTGAGAGTCCGAGAGACCCGCCCGTTGAGTTGTCCGCTGTCCAGTGGGTGTCGTGGTGAACACGCCTGACTGTGTCCTCAACCGTGCGACCATCTGTAATCAGGCCTCCGAGACACTGAGCGTGTGGTTTGACAGACCCTTTTGCCGTGGTATCGGTCTGCGATGCCGGCGCCATCCTCGGCTAAATGACTCAGAGAGGTCGTATCGGTCGGCCGTCCTGTCCGGCCGGTGTTACAGTCGACGGAGAGCGTTGACCTGTCGAGGCTAACCAGAGTTATGTTGCGTGACCACCGAGAAGGTGTATGCGGCGGCACAACCGGCGAACGAGCCTGCGCGAGGGGCGTGTGCGGCCCCGAAGGAGGCTGTGGCGTGACTGATGACCCATTCTCGGTCGAACACCTCTCACCGCTCGCCACACTCGTCGATGAGGTACTCGCGGGTGTCGGCTACGAGGTAACGGCTGCCATCGAGGCCATCGACGGTGCTACTCCCGGCCACGGGGGACTGTTCGACCCCGCAACCACGCCGGCCGAGTTGCGTCGCGTGCTCGAACGCCTGCTAGCGTCTGGACTCACTCAACCACCTGTCCCCGAGTCGACAGACGGCACATTTGTTCTCTACGTCGATGGCAGTTCACGCGGCAACCCCGGCCCGGCAGGTGCGGGCACTGTCATCATGAACGCCGAGGAGGACCACCTCGCCCGTCTCGGCCGACCTGTTGGGTCCCGGACGGGCAACAACACCGCGGAGTACGTCGCGCTCCGACTCGGGGTCTCTGAACTGCTGGCTCGCTACGAGCCACACGAGTTGGACGTGCGAATCGACTCGATGACTGTTATCCGAGATGTCTGGGGCGGGAGCGACCCGACAGAGTCGGGTGTCGAGGCGTACAGCGAGGCCATCGGGTCGGCACTGTCGGGTATCCCGGAGCACAGCTACACTCACCTGGCCGACAACGACCCGAACCCCGCCGACGCACTGGCGACAGTGGGTGCCGATATCGCAGCCATAGGGCCGGCGTAGTGTTGTGCCCGGCGAGACCAGGACTCAGCAGGTCGGGTGTACAGTAGTCAGCGTGCCACTGCCCAGGTCACGCCGACGTTCGTGTTGTGTCGTCGGTCCGTTTGAGGAGTGTCTCAAACTTCGCCTTTGCGTCGTCCCAGGAGGTGTACTTTCCCACAACCTTCGACCCCACTCTGATGTCGTACTTGTGCCGTCGTAAGTCGATCACGAGCTGTCGGTCATCGGCGCTGATCACGTAGTGCCCGTCGCTCACAAACGACTGGATATGACCGTCGGGTGCGTGCTCCCGGGCGAGTGCCTCCGCTGTTGCAATACGTTTGTTCCCGTCGTGGATGTGATACCGGACCATGGTTCGGCTCGGTGCGATCTCGTATGTATCAATCATTCCCGTCGCACGGTAGTTAGACTGTCGGCTGTCGCTTCGTGACGATACTCGCGACCCCGCGACGGCGAGATTCCTCACAGACGTGCACCTGGCAGTGGTAACTCTCTGTGCTCTCGGTGGTTCGGAACTACCACCGAGCCACCGAGACGCTATCTCACTCCACACGCACCCACGCAACCGCGTCTGCCGCGGTCCGGCCGACTTCGTCGTAGAACCGCCCCTGCATCGTGGTAGCGTGCTGTCCCATCTGCGTGACGACGGTGATGGTGGTCCGTTCGACGACAAAGACGATATCCAGATCCTTCCCGTGGAAGGTTCCACGAAGGATGAACCGACTCTCATCGTACAGGCCATCGTGATTCGGTGATGAACGCCGGTAGACCGACCCCGACCCGTTCCGTAGTGTCCGCCGAAGTTGGTCCGGCCGCAGGTACCGGTCTCGCTTCTTGCGTGCCGTCTCGCTGATAACGATGTCGTGTAGCGGGTCGGGGGTCATGCTTGCTCTGCCGTCGTATCCGCCCGGACCTGCGTATCAGCCGGCAGACAGTACCTCACTCCGCGCGACAGCGCGACTGTCTCACTCGTCTCGACAGCCGAGACCCGGCCGCCGGTCTCCTCACGCGAGGCCTGTACGTGCAACAGTGCGTACAGAGACCGGAGGGCCCGTCTCTCCGTGCCGCCAGCGGCCGGTGCTGTGAACACGCTGTATCCTCTATTGTTGTCGGACCCACTAATGATTGCTGCAACGTCCGAACCCGGGGCTGACGCGCCGGCGCTGTCCGACGGTGCCCAGTACACTCCTGCGATAGTCTCAGGTTCGGGACGACGCTCGTGCTTGCGTCGCGACGTCCGGCGAGGGTCTCACCCGGACCCACCGACAGCTAGTGGCCGACTAGCCTGTTTGCTTCGGCTCCGAGCGCGGCCGGCGCAGCCTCCTCGATACGTGCGCGCTGCGCGCTCCACGCCCCGACTGTCGGCGGGAGCATAACTCCCGCTCCGGGGATTAGGTGGTTGGGGGGGACACGTCGTGTACTGCTGCACAAAAGTTTATTACCGGGATGTGCATTGTCATCGTATGACAGAGATCCAGTGCAAGGGGCACCGGGAGATGGCGCCGGGAATGCACTTCATACAGGAGTGTATCCCCATCCCGCCGGCGGAGGACCCGGAGATGGAGTCGCTCGCCGACTGGTACGAGCCGGGGCGGCGGCTGCATCTCCCACAGAACGCGTACCTGATCGACGCGGACGAGACACTGCTGTTCGACACGTTGACGCCCGTGAGTAGCGATGTGGTCGTCAACGAGGTCGACGGGATACTCGGCGGCGCGGACCTGGACTATCTGGTCGTTTCACACCCGGAGGCGAACCACGCCGGCAACGTCGGACCGCTGCTTGAGGCGCACCCGGAGGCGACGCTGGTCGCGCCCGCACGGAGCACCCATCACGACCTCTTCCATCTTGACGAGGACAGTCTACTGGTCGAAAGCGGGGACACGATCGGTCTCGGGGGGCGGGAGGTCGAGTTTCTCGACCCCGTCTTCTACGACCACGCTATGACGACCTACATGCGCGAGACGACGACAAACACCCTCTTTACCGTTGATTTCCTCGGGTTCGAGCACATGGATTCGGGGTGTCTGTCCTTCGCGGACGAACTCGAAGCCGACGTCACTGCGAGCCGTCTCGAACGGTTCAACAGCTTCGCGTTCGTGTGGTTTCGGTACGTCGACACCGACCAGACGGACGCGGCGGTCGAGTATCTCATCCAGTCGGTCGACCCCGACGTGATCGCGCCGGCACACGGACAGGTCATCCGGGAGAACCCGGCCGAGTGTCTCCGTCGCATGCAGACTGCGATCGAGAACTTCAGTGACATGGACAGTTCGCGCTATCACGAACACAGCCACAAGCTGCGCCGGACGGTGCAGTGACGATGCGGACCGGAACCGAGCTCACCGACTCGGTCACGTGGATCGCCCGGTGTGAGTCCAACGACGATGGGACGCATATGCACCTCGGCCAGTACCTGGTCGAGACTGCCGGCGGGTACGTCCTCGTCGACGCGGGCGAGGGTCACGGCGAGGGGCTGGTCGAAACGGTCGAGACGGCCACCGACGGTCAGGGGATCGATGCGGTGGTCCTCACCCACTCGATCCTCCCACACACCGAGAATGTAGACACGATACGGGAGTTGTGGGCGGACGCGACGGTGGTAAGTGCGGTCGGCAACCCCGCGGCCGTCGGGCTGGAGGGTGCTGAACCGAGCGTTGCCGGGCAGTCGGAAACACTCGCCGGGGACCGGTTCACATTCATCGACCCGCTGATCACCGATGTCGTGGTCTCGACGTGGATCTACCACCACGAGTCACAGACGGTGTTTACCGCCGAGGGTGTCGGGCACTACCACGCCCCCGGCGAGTGTGCGTTTCTGTCGACCGAGTACGAGGATGGCGTCCCGCTCGAGTACATCCGGTCGTTTGCCGGTGACAAACTGCAGTTCTTCGAGTATCTCGACCCCGAAAAGTTACGTATCGGCTTCGACAATCTGCTCGCTGAGCACGACATCGACCGATTCGCCCCGGCCCACGGCACCCCGCTTCTCGAACCGGACATCGAACAGTACGCCGACGACCTCGCCTCCGCGGCCGGCGCCTTCGAGTACGTGTCGTCGCCGTAGCAACCAGCATCACGACGGCAGACGAGACAGGCGCGTCGCAGTCCCGGTCCGATACTGGTGAACAGACCACGTCCGGCACTCACCCCCGGACAGCGGTGAAGACTCAGGGTGCGTTCCGACGCGCGAGGGCCGCCGTCGCCTCCCCTTCGACGACAGTCTCGCCTCGCTGGCTCACACCGTCGAGTTCGACGTCGACGACGGCCCG
>JBLGCN010000067.1:0-8588 GCA_047617405.1 Natronomonas sp. | reverse complement strand
CCGGCGGACTTCGAGGGGACGCTCGAAACCTTCGAGGGGAACCTCCTCCAGAAGCCCCCGCGCAAGAGCGCAGTCAGCCGGACGCTCCGGACCCGCGAGGTCTACGGAATCGAGATCCTCGACAGAACGGAGCGGCGGGCCCTGCTCCGGATCCAGTGTGAGGCGGGCACCTACGTCCGGAAGCTCTGTCACGACCTCGGGCTGGCGCTTGGCACCGGCGCACACATGGGCGACCTCCGCAGGACGGCGACCGGGAGCTTCGACGACACGACGCTGTCGACGATGGAAGACCTCGTCGACGCGCTCGCGTTCTGGGAGGACGGCGACGCCGACGCCCTCGGGTCGGTCGTCGAACCGGCCGAGCGTGCACTGGTCGGCCTCCCGCGCGTGACGATCGCCGAGACCGCGGCACGCGAAGTCGCCAACGGCGCACCCGTCTACGCGCCCGGTATCCTCGACGTTGGGCCCGCGACGCGTCCAGACATTACCGGCGATCAGAACCCGGCCCCGTCCGGCGACGGCGAACTCGTGGCGTGTTACACGCCGGACGGTGCGGCCGTCTGCATCGGTCGGTTCGTCGGGGGCGGCGCGGAGTCGGGGGTCGCCGTGGACCTCGAACGGGTGCTGGCCTGAGCCGGCGATCCGGCCAGTGACGAAAGTGTTAACCGACCCTTGGGGCAACTGCGCCCCATGTCCGAGGGTTCCGAAAAGGTGTCCACCGCCCCGCAGTTCTCGCGCCGGGCGGTTCTCGGCGCAGGCGGGGCGGCAGCCATCGGCGCTCTCGCCGGGTGCCTGACAGTCGCACCCCAGTCACCGCCCGAGCGCGTCGACGAGCAGACCGCCGAAAGCCAGTCGCTGCCAGAGCGCCCCGCGACGCTTTTCCGTGCCGACGTCGGGCGCAGCGGCTACTGGCCCGACGAGTCCGTCCCCGGGGCCGTCGAACTGGCGTGGGCCATCCCGGGCATCAACAAGGGCGACCACACCGCCGCCAAGTCCTCGCCGCTTTACTACGAGGGGGCGGTCATCACGCCCGGCGACACGGGCACAGTTCACTCCTTCACCCCGGACGGGGCGCGAAACTGGGCGGCGACGCTTTACCCCTCCACGCGGGGCACCCACTCGACACCCGCCATCGTCGGGGACTACGTCTTCACCGCGGGCTACGACGGCGCGGCCTACGCTTTCGACGCACAGACCGGCGAGACGGTCTGGCGGACGAAGGTGTCCGACGCCATCGGGTCGAGCCCCGTCTACTACGACGGCCTCGTCTACGTCGCCACGGAGTTTTACACCCCCAGCGGCGGGATGGTCGCGCTCGACGCCGCCACGGGCGCGATTCGCTGGGAGGACAACCGCATGACCAACCACGCCCACTCGATCACGGGCATCGACACCGAGACGCGGGCGTTCGCCGCGGGGTGTAACGACGGCTCGCTGTACGTCTGGGACCTCGACAGCCGCGAGTTCCGTGGCACCTTCGAGACCGACGGCGCGATCAAGGGGCCGATCTGCATGTACGACGGGATGGCTATCTTCGGTTCCTGGGACGGGACCGTCTACGCCGTCGACACCGAGACGCTCGCGGAGGTCTGGAGCTACGGCGCGGACGGCAAGGTCATGGCCGGTGGTGCGGTCCACCCCGAGTCGGGGACGCTGATAATCGGCAGTCACGACCACCACATCCACGCCATGGACGTGGCCACCGGGGAGGGTCGGTGGACCTTCGACACCGGCGGCATGGTCGTCGGGTCCCCGAACGTCGTCGGCGACACCGTCCTGACCGGGTCGTACTCGGATGCACTGTTCGCAATCGACGTCACCACCGGCCGAGAGCGGTGGTCCTTTACCGAGCCGGAGGGGTGGGTCACCGGGACACCCGCCGTCCACGACGGCGCCGTCTACGTGACCGAACGGGCCACAGACGAGACGTCGGGTCACCTCTACAAACTCGTCCCCTCCACCTGAATCGAAGGGCTTAATCCCCGGAGCGACCTCTCCGCAAAATGCGGGACCGTAGGGTAGCGGTATCCTCGGCGCATGGGGTGCGTCGGACCTGAGTTCGAATCTCGGCGGTCCCATCACTACTTGAGTGAACTGGCTATGGTCGCCGGTAGATTTTCACTCCGAAGGCACGTCTGTGGAGACTGCACTCCCTGCGGGAACCACCCCGGTTCCTGCAAAGCGCGTCGTGGAAGCAGGAAGCCCCACCCTCAGCGAGCGCGCCAGCGCGAGCAGGTAGTTCACTCGGCTTCTGATGTCACATCCGTCGAGGAGACCATCCCGACGTAGTCCCCGTGGTCGTCGATGACCGGCAGGTGTTTGATTCCGTAGGTCGTCATCATCTCCGCGGCCTGGTTCAGTTCGACGTCCGTGGTAACCCGCTCGACCGGTGCAGTCATCACGTCCGCGACCTCGATCTCAGCCGGGTCTTCGCCGGCAGCAACCACGTCGACGACGTCGGTCATGGTGACGATGCCCGCTGTCGACCCGGGAATGAAGAGACCGCTGATGTCGTCTTCGCGCATCTGCTTTGCGGCTGTCTGGAGGGTCGCGTTTGCCGAAATTGTCTCCAGTGGCGTGGACATGACGTCCGCGACGAGAACTGGGGAATCGGTAGCCATATACCTCGTTGTGATTCTTGTCCCTATTGATACTAACGGCTATAAACCCATGAGCAATTTCGACCCCCCGCGGGGTCGAATATGCTCACAGGCGCCGCCGAGATTCGGACCGGTCACCCCGTTCCAGGTCCGCACGGTCCGGAAAGACGAGCCACACCAGCAGGACACCGACGACAGATCCGGCCGCTGTAGCGACAAGGAAGGCCACCAGACTTGCCCCGGCTTGCACCGTGATGAGGCCGGACGAGAACCCAACCAGCAGGACGAAGCCCGCCTTCAGCTTGACAGCGAACCGCTCTCGTTCCTCGTCCGTGATACCCCCGACCATCAGGCTGCTCCCCGGCGGTCACGACCCATCAGAGGTCACCCGCCGTGCTGACGTGCATGGTGACGAACTGCCAGCCGCCATCGCGCTCCAGGGTCCCGCTCCACCGGGTGTCGAACTCGTAGCGGGTTCGCTTCCCGGTGTCTGTCCAGGCCATGAACACCTCGTCGGAGAACCACGCCCAGCCCTGGCGTTCCCGGACGACGAGGTTCCGGCTCTCGACGTCCCAGCCGGCCGTCGTCTCGGTCTGTTCGCACAGCCCCTCGGCGATGGCCGGGCCACCCCGGAGCGTCTCCGAGATGCCGAACTTCACCGCCCGCTCGTCGCCCGCAAAATACGGGGCCAGCGGGTCGCCGGCCCGTAGCGTGTCGTAGTACTCCCGGACTGTCGTCTCGGCGTCCATATCAGTAGAACCCGCGTTCGACGTCTTCCTCGATGATGTCCTCGAGCTCGGTGTCGAGCAGCTGTTCGGCCTCTTCGAAGGTGTCGGTCAGCTCGTCCATCCGCCCGGGCCTGTCGTGGTGGTCGAACTCCATCGGGCCGTAGGCCGGGCTGTCGAGGGCGTCCATCATGTCCTCGAACAGCGCACGCGGGGAGGTCGGAGCCTCTGCGTGTGTCTCGACGACCGTCTGGAGGTCCTTCACCTTCCGTTCGGCCTCGTCCTCGTCGGTGGGGGGCTGCTGGACGCCGAAGTGGCCGGCGGCGTCGTCCTCGCGGGGAAAGAGCGGGTCGAGCTCGTCGTCGATGCGGCGTGCCACTCGTGTGCCGACGCCCTCGACCTCGAAGGGGTTTCTCGCGTAGGTCTTGAGCTGGAAAACCCCAACGCCGGGGTGGCCGACGTAGAGGTCCTCGCCGATACCGCTCGTGCGATCACCGCCCACTGCCCGCCACCCTTCCGGGTCGGCGTCGCTCTCGACCACGTCCTCCATGATGTCCTGCCAGTCGCGGACGCGCATATCGGTTGCAGGAGCCTCAGTGGAAAATACTTCCCGGTCGCACCCGACCGACAGCGTTTTTCACCGCGTCCACCTGGGGGTGAACGTGCATCTCCGCGGCGTCGTCACCGAGGTCGCCGAGCCCCGGACTGTCGACACCCAGTACGGCGAGCGCGACCTCGTGGAACTGACAGCCTGCCCGGACCGCGGTCGGGGCGAGCCGACCACCGTGACGCTGTGGGGCAAGTGGACCGAGACCGCCGACTACCTGGAGCCGGGGATGGAACTGGCAGTCTACGACGCCCGCGAACGCGAGTACCGGGGCGAGACCCAGTACACGACCGGCGATGGGACGATGGTCGTCGTCGAACCCGACTTCCTCGTCGACGTCACGGACGTCCGCCAGTGGGTCCAGTGTCCGCGGATGTACTACCTGAACAAGGTCGGCGGGACGCCCCTGGCCGAGCCAGTCGTCAAGGGGACTGTCGTCCACGAGGTGTTTGGCGACCTGCTGCGGGGGCGGGACCTGGATGAGGCCGTCGAGGCCCGCGTCAGGGAGGCCGGGCTGGAACTCGGACTGCTCGGCGCCGACGGCGACGCAATGTGCGAGACGGTCCGCCAGCACGCGAGTGCCATCCAGGGCTGGCTCCAGCAGGGGACGCTGACCGGCGGCGACGACTGGCGCTCGGAGCAGACGCTGGTCAGCGAGCGCTACGGGCTGAAGGGACGGGCCGACGCCGTCCGCAGAGGCATACCCGTCGAACTGAAGACGGGCAAGAACACCCGCCGGGATCCCCGGTTTCACGACAAGGTGCAGGCCGCCTGCTACGCACTCGTGCTGGGAGAGCGCCGCGGGGAGGCGCCCGACACGGGGACGCTCCTGTACACGAAAAACGCCGCCGTCGAGCGGACCGAAGAGTCCGGCGACCTCTCGCCGGCAAAGGAGTTCTCGATCGGGGCGGGCCTGCTCCAGTTCGTCCTGCGGGCGCGAAACGAGATCGCAGCGATGGAACACGACAGCTCGGTCCCGACGGGCTACGAGGCCGACGCGAAATGCGAGTACTGCTTCGAACAGGACACCTGTATGGCCGTCTCGGGCCGCCTCGACCAGGAGTCGAAGGCGGGGCAAGTCGGCTCGCCGATCCCCCAGGCGGAACGAGAGTACTTCGACCGGTTCTACCGTGCTATCGAAGCCGAGCGCCGGGCGGTCCACCGCGAGTACGCGAAGCTCTGGGAACAGGAACCCGAGGAACGCGCGGCCGCCGACCGGGCGCTGGTCGACCTCGAACCGGCGGGTCGGCGGGAACTCGACGGCGGGCGCTGGGAGCTGCGGGCTCGCGGAACCGGTGCCGTCTCGAAGATTCGCGAGGGCGATCTGGTCCTGGCCAGCGACGGCGACCCGGTCGGCGGGGAGGCGGAACTGGCCCGGGTCGAGCGGCTGGGGGACGAGGCGTCACTCACCCCGGAAAGCGTGAACGGTGAGGCCGTGAGCGGCCCGGAAATCGTCGTCACGGCCGACGAGCCGCTGGATCTCAGGCGGATGGACGTCTATCCCTCCGAGCTTTTCACCGACCGGATGCTGACCGCGCTCCACGACGCCCTGCTCACGCAGTCTGACGGGGAGAAGGACGTCCTCTTCGAGCGCCGCGAGCCGGCATTCCGCGACGTCGACGCGACCTTCGTCGACAACAACCCGGCCCAGGACGAGGCCGTCCGGCTCGCGGTCGGGGCCGAAGACTGCGCGCTCGTCCACGGGCCGCCGGGGACCGGCAAGACCTACACGCTTGCGCACATCGTCCGCGCGCTGGTCGAGCGCGGCGACCGCGTGTTGCTCTCGGCGTTCACGAACCGCGCCGTCGACAATGCAATCGAGGCGCTCGAGGAACAGGACTTTACCGACGTGGTCCGCGTCGGAACGGAAAGTGGCGTCCGCGAGGACATGCAGTCGTACCGCCTCCAGACCGCAGGTGACCCCCAAGCGTGTGCGAGCGAGTTGCGCGAGGCCGACGTGGTCGCGGCGACGACGGCCTCCTGTGGGTCGCGCGTGATGCGCGAACAGTCATTCGACGTCGCAGTCGTCGACGAGGCCGGCCAGCTGACCGAACCCGGGACGCTGGCGGCGACCACGCTCGCAGGGCGGTTCGTCCTCGTCGGCGACCACCACCAGCTCCCGCCGGTCGTCCGTGCCACAGAGGCCGGCGACGACTCGTGTGCAGATCTCACCCGGAGTCTCTTCGAGCGCCTCGCCGACGCCTACCCCGACGCCAGCGTCATGCTCGACCGCCAGTACCGGATGGCCCAGCGCATCCAGGCTTTCGCATCCAGAGAGTTCTACGACGGCCAGTTGCGCCCGGCGGCCGGCGAGGTCGCCACACAGCACGTCGGTGACCTCCCCGGCGTCGACCCGGAGTCTCTGCCGTCGCATCTCCGGGGGAGGGTTGCGTTCGTCGACCCCGGCGGCCACGCGGAGGGCAACGCCAACCCCACCGAAGCGCGGGCGGTAGCAGAGGTCGTCGAGTCCTACGCCGGGGCGGGCGTCCGGCTGTCCGAGATCGGCGTCATCGCGCCCTACCGGGCGCAGGTCGCGGAGATCGGCAAGCACGTCCCCGACCCGGTGACCGTCGACACTGTCGACCGCTTCCAGGGGTCGAGCGAGGAGGTCGTCGTCATCTCCTTCGTCGCCACCGGCGACCTCGACAGCCCGATCTTCGAGGACTACCGGCGGGTGAACGTCGCGCTGACGCGTGCGAAGAAGGCGCTGGTCCTCGTCGGCGACGCCGACGCCCTCTCGACGGACGACACCTACCGGCGGATGGTCGAGTGGGCGCGGTAGACAGAGCGCCTGGCAGTATCCCGAGGACCGCAACGATTACTGCCAGCGAGGCGAACGGGGTGACGTGTATCGGCTGGAAGACCTCAGCGCAGCCATCCGGGAGATCACGCCGGCGGCGGTCACGGAACTGTTCGCCGCAGTCACGACGCTGGGCGATCCGGTCTTCCTGGTCGGCGTCGTTGCCGTGGCCTACTGGCTCG
The DNA here is from genome assembly GCA_047617405.1 of Natronomonas sp. GTDB lineage: Archaea > Halobacteriota > Halobacteria > Halobacteriales > Haloarculaceae > Salinirussus. The sequence continues at coordinate 1,674 of JBLGCN010000067.1, read as the reverse complement.
GCGACGACCAGGAGTCTGCCACCCGGCTCGTCGGCTACACGCTCGTCGCGGTTGCCGTGACGATCTCTCTCAAGGAAGGGCTGGCGCTCCCGCGACCCCCGGCAGCCGCTCGGGCAGTCGTGGTCGACCCCGGGTCCCGGGGCTTCCCGAGCGGACACGCCATCGGTGCCACCGTCGTCTACGGCGGTGGGGTGTTCCTCTTCGATCGGCTTCGGACGCGCCGGACGGTCGCGGTCGTGGCGGCGCTGGTCGCGCTCGTCAGCCTCTCGCGGGTCGTCATCGGCGTTCACTACCTGGGTGACGTAATCGCTGGCGTGGCCGTCGGAGTAACGATACTGGGGTTGCTTCGGCCCGTCGAGGAACCCCGCTTCGTCTATCTGCTCGCGGCGCTGGCGGTCGTGCCGGGAATCGTCGTCACCGGTGGTAATGCGGAGGCGATATTTGTCTTCGGGGCTGGCGTCGGTGCCAGCGCTGTCGCGTTCGTGAGTCGCTGACACGCGAGACACTTTTGCCGTTGCCACCGCGAGAGCCCGTATGGAGATTCCACTCGGGAGCGGTCGCGTCTCGGCCGATCTTTCGGGCCACAACGTGACCGTGGCACAGCCGGACGGCGGCGAGGCCGTCGATGTCCGGGACGCGGCACGGCGGGCGGTCGGGGAGCCACACGGCCGACCGCTGTCGGCCCGCGTCGACCCCAGCGACACCGTTGTGATCGTCGTCACGGACATCACCCGCGCGACGCCGGACGACGCCCTGCTCGACGTGCTCCTCGACGAACTCGAGACGGCGGGCGTCGGCCGGGGACAGGTGAGAGTCGTCGTGGGACTGGGTCTCCACCGGCCGATGACCGACGACGAGATACGGGAGGCGCTGAACGGCCACGCTGACATCGCGGAGAACCACGACCCCGAGCAAACCGTCGAGGTGGGGAGAGTCGACGGTTGCCCCGTCGAACTGTACGGCCCCGTCGCCGAGGCCGATGCGGTCCTCTCGACGGGGATGGTCGAACCCCACCAGTACGCGGGCTTTTCTGGCGGCGCGAAGACCGTCGTGATCGGCGCCGGGGGCGAGTCGCAGATCCGGCATACGCACGGCCCCGAAATGCTCGCCCGCGACGGCGTCCGCCTGGGCCGCATCGAGGACAACCCATTCAGGGCGTTCGTCGACGAGGCGGGCGACCTCGCGGGGCTGGACTTCTGTGTCAACGTCACTCACGGTCCTGCCGGGATCATGGGCGCGAGCGCGGGCGACCCGCGGGCGGTGGTGGCCGACCTCGCGGGGACGGCGCGCGATGCGCTCTCTGTCGAGGTGGCCGATGACTACGACGCGGTGATTGCTGGCGTCGGCGCGCCAAAGGACGCCAACCTCTACCAGACGACGCGGGCCGCGACGTACGTCGTCCTCGGCGCACACAACCCGCTTCGGGAAGGCGGGCGGGTCGTCCTGCCCGCGGAACTCCCCGAGGGCGCCGGCGAAGGGACCGGCGAACAGCGCTTCTACGAGTGGCTCTCTGGGGCCGACAGCGCCCGGTCGCTCTACGAGGAGATGCGGGCGGGCTACGAACCCGGGGCACAGCGCGCGTTCGTCGTCGCACGCGCCCTGCTGGATCACGACGTCTGGGTGACGAACAGCCACCACCCCGACGTGGTCGAGGAGTGTCTCATGTCTGCCGGG
>JBLGCN010000066.1:0-8612 GCA_047617405.1 Natronomonas sp. | reverse complement strand
GGGTGGGGAAGACCTCCGACCGGAGGTGTGACTCGAAGGCCGTGAAGTGTTCCTGGGGGAGGTAAACATCGTAGATACGGTCGACCCCCTCCTCGCGTAACTGTTCGTCGTGGGCCCGACGCTCCGCCTCGGCTGGCTCCTCGCCGTGGTGGTGGTGACCGCCGATAGCCTCGATGGTGTCGTGGGTGAGATTCGCGCCTGTCGTCACCAGGGCGTCGATATGCCCGTCCCGGAGTAGGTCGGCGACGACCTGGCGCATCCCCGCGGGGACCATCGCCCCCGCGAGCCCGACGAAGTTGGTCACGTCGTCGCCGAGCATCTCGGCGTAGATGTCGACGGCCTCGTGAAGCGCCCCACCCCCGAAGCCGGCCGAGCCGTACTCCGTAGCGAGTTCGCCGACGGTCATGCCCGCCTGTGCCTCCGCGTGTGCGACAGGGTCGTGGTCGAACGCCTCGCGGCTGTCCTCGGTCATATCCGGTATGGGCCGTGAACCGGCTAAAGCCGTGTGGTCCGCCGCGTCGGCGAGGTGGGCCACTCTGGGGCGCTACAGCCCGGTCGGGTGGTCGACGAACACCGTCTCTAAACCCCACGACTCGAGTCGCTCGGCGAGCGACCGTACACCGGAGGTCTCGGTCGCGTAGTGACCGGCAAGCACGACATGAACCCCCGCCTCCCGGGCCTCGTGGTAGACGGACTGCTTGCCCTCCCCGGTGACCAGCGCGTCCGCCCCGACATCGACAGCCTCCGGTAGCCAGTCGACACCGCTTCCCGTGACGATGGCGACATCCTCGACGGCTTCCGGGCCGAACGCCAGCATCTGCACGTCCCGCCCGCCGGTGTCGAGTTCCTCCGCGAGTCGCTCCCGGAGGTCGCCGGCCGGGGTGGGCGCCGGGAGCTGCCCACGCTGGCCGATACACTCGGGGCCCATGACCCCGAACGGCTCGCGGCCTTCGAGGCCGAGCACGTCACCCACACCGGCGGCGTTGCCGAGTTCCTGGTGCCCGTCCAGCGGGAGGTGAGAGACGTACAGCCCCAGGTCACCCTCGACCAGGCCCGCAACCCGGTCGTAGTCCCGGCCGGTCACCCGCTCCAGCGAGCCCCAGACGAGACCGTGGTGTGTCAGAAGCAGGTCCGCGCCGGCCTCGCGGGCGGCCTCAACCGTCGCGGCGGCGGCGTCGACCGCGACCGCAACGCGGTCGACCGCACGGTCCCGGCGGCCCACCTGGAGCCCATTTGCGCTGGCGTCGAGGTCGGCGTAGGCCGCGGTGTCGAGCAACTCGTCCAGCCGGTCACAGAGGTCACCACAGTCCATGCTCTCGCCTGCGACGCCGGTGGCCTTCTATCCGTCGGGCCTGACGAGCTGTCCGTCCCGCTCGACGACCAGGCCACGGTCGACCGCCGTGTCGATGACCGCCGCACACTCGCCCGGGGAGAGTTCGTACGCGCTGGTCGCGACGGCTTCGATCTCCGCGCGGTCGACGGGAAACTCCCGGTTCTGGAGCAGCCGCATCACCTTGTTGTACTCCAGCGCCGAGACCGACCCCGTAACCTCCCGGTCGGGGTTCGTCCCTCCGCGCTCGTCGGCTGTCGTCGCGTCGTCGCCCGTAACCGTCGGCTCGTTCTCGCCCGGGGTGTCGGCCTCCGTCCCGCCGTTTGACCCGTCGGCGTCCGCCGCCGAGTCCGGGGGGTCAGTTGCCAGCGGCTCCTCGTCCGGCTCGGGCTCGGCGCCGGTCACGGACTCCGGCGAGGGGGTGTCGGTCCCGTTCGCGCCCTCCGCACTGTCGGTGTCGTCCTGTTCGCCGTCACCGAGTGCAATAGGGTCGGGGGCGGGCTCACCCTCGTCGGGCTCGGTCAGCGCCGCGGGTGACTCCCCCTCGAGTGCGGTTCGGGCTGTGTCATCGAGTGCGGGCAGGTCCTCAGCCTCGCCGACCACCACGTCGAGGACAGTCTCGAGTTTGTGGTGACAGCCCGGACAGAGTGTCACCACAGCCCCGTGACTGTCGGACTCGCCGGCGACCAGCGGGTAGTCCTGTAGCGGCTCGTCGAGGGCCGTTCCACAGAAGTAACACGACGAGAGGCGGTCCATACCGCAGGCAGTGCGTCTCGGATAAAAAAGCCCACGCCGGCCGTCCGGGCGCGACCCGCGGTCGCGTGCACTGACTTAGCTGTCCGTGCCCGCAGCGTGTGCAAAGACGAACTCACGGAGGAGCTTCGCGGCGAGCGTCGCCGCCTGGCCGTCGTCGCGGTCGTTGACCTCCACGACGTCGAAGCCGACCGCCTGGGGGGCGACACGCCTGACGGTATCGCGCATCGTCGCCGGCACCAGCCCGAACGGTTCGGGGGTGCCGGTTCCCGGCGCGTAGCCCGGGTCCGCCGCGTCGATATCGACGCTCAGGTAGACCTCCCCCGGCAGGTCCGGCTCCCACGCGCTCACCGCGTCCGGGGCCACGAGGGTCACGTCCTCGGCCTCGGCCCGTGCCCACCCCTCCTCGCTGCCGGCCCGAGCGCCGAGGACGACAGCCTCGTCGGCGACCGTGAGCAGCCGGCGGGTGACCGTCGCGTGGCTCGTCTCGGCCCCTGCGTACGTCTCCCGGAGGTCCAGGTGTGCGTCGAGGACCACCACGACATCGGGTTCGAGGGCCCGGACGCCGGCGAGGGTAACAGTGTGTTCGCCGCCGACCACGAGCGGCACCGTCCCCCTTGCCGCGTAGTCTGTGACTGTTCCCCGGAGGTAGTCGAGATACTCGTCGACGTCGGCCCGGGGACGGACGTCACCGTGGTCGTGAACGGCAAGACCGGAGAAGGAGCGGCCGGTACGGCGGTCGAAGTCCTCGAAGCCGCCGGCCGCATGCCGGATTTCGCGGGGGCCAAAGCGGGTGCCCGGCCGGAACGAGGTCGTCGCGTCGAGCGGCGCCCCGACGAGGGCGTAGTCGGCGTCAGTTCGGTCGGCCGTTGCCCCCGGGAACATTCAGACGATCTTCCGTTGGGCCTCGTACTCCAGGAACTCGATCTCGTCGTCGGCCTCGACATCGATCCCGTTGGCGCGCATCACAAAGTTCTCGTAGGTCTCCAGGTCCATCACCTGGATCTCGTTGTCGTCGACGTTGATCACCTGGCCCTGCTTGCGGTTGATGATCGGGACCCACACCTTCGCGTCGACGGGTTGTGAGAGCGACCGCTTCTTTCCGTCGAAGACCCCCTCGGCCTCGATGCGGGCTTTTGCGCTGCCGTGTTTGCCCGGCTTTGCTGTGCTGTAGGCGTTGATCGTACAGGGGGTGTCGTCGATCATGACGTAGCTCCCCTCGTCGAGGTCGCGGACCTCGTTCTGCTCTCGTGGCATGTCCTTCGATTGTCGATCCCCGAGTATAAACGGTTTGGAACGATTTCGCTCGGCTCACGGCCGTCTGCCGGTAACCGACGGGGGTGTCTACCCCGACTCGTTCCCGGGGTCGTCCGCCGGCTCCCCGGTGTCGGCCCCACCTGTCCCAGGTCCGGGGCTACCGAGCCCGAGCGCCGGACCCTCAGACGCCGCCTCCTCCTCGCGTTCGCGTATCGCCTGCCGGGTGAACTGCGGTTCCGCGCTGAGTCCGCGGCGCTTGCGGAACGAGCGCCAGATCAGCAGGCCAACGGCGAGTGTGAGTCCGCCGGCGACGAGTGTCGCCTGCCCCGTCCCGAAGATGTACAGGGCTGTCGTCGAGAGGAGGCCAGCGGTGAAGACGAGTCCGAGGATCACCCGGCGTGCTAGCCGCTCGAAGCGCCTGTCGGGGTCTTTAAGCTCCGCTTTGACCGTCAGCGCGTCCCGCTCGATGGTGTCGAGGGCGGATTCGAGTTTCGGCGGCACCCGGACCGCCGACTGCGCGGCGTCGGTCACCTCCGTCACACGGTCGTCGACGAACTCCCGGGCCCCCTCCTCGATGAACCCCTCCTCGCCGAGATAGCCCGTCGCCACCGAGATGAAGTCGAAGTCGGTGTCGAGTGTCACACAGACCCCCTCGACGACCGTCGCCACCCGGAGCACGAGCGCGAGATTCGAGGGCAGTCGGAGCGGGAACTCGTAGATGGTGTCCTCGACCTGCTGGACGATCTGTTGGACGCGGTACTGCTCGATCTCCTCGCCGCGGGCGTCTGCGATGGCCAACTCCATCACGTCGGCCATCACCTGGCGGTCGGCCTCGGGCGAGAGCGTCCCCATCTCGATGAGCGTGTCGAGGATCGCGTCGATGTCCTGGGCGGCAACGGCGGCGTAGAAGTCGACGATCCTGTCCTGGATGAACGGGTCGACGTAGCCCGACATCCCAAAGTCATAGAAGACCAGTGTCCCGTCGTCCTGTACCGCGAGATTGCCGGGGTGGGGGTCGGCGTGGAAGACACCGTCCTCGATGATCATGTCTAGGTAGGCTCGCTGGAGTGTCTCCGCGAGTTCGGTCCGGTCGAGCCGGCGGGTGTCCAGCTCCTCGACGTTGCTGATCTTCGTGCCGGGGACGTACTCCATCGTCAGGACCCGGCCAGTCGAGCGCTCGTCGACCACCGAGGGGATACGGATATCCGGGTTGTTCACGAAATTTCCCTTTATTTCCTTTAGCATCCGCGCCTCGCGGGCGTAGTCCATCTCCTCGCGGATCGTCTTGGCGAACTCGTCGGACAGCGTCTCGAGGGAAAACGCCTGTGCCTCCCCGACAAACCGGGAGAGCACCGGGATCGACCACCGGACCACCCGGAGGTCGGCTTCGACGAGTTGCTTGACCCCCGGTCGGCGGACCTTCACCGCCACCTGCTCGCCCTCGTGGTCGGCCAGATAGACCTGCCCGAGGCTCGCGCCGCTGATAGCCTCGGTGTCAAAGTTGTCGAAGACCTCGTCGACAGGGCCGAGGTCGGCCTCGATGACACCCCGCGCGTCCGCCCACGCTGCCGGCGGGACGCTATCCTGGAGTTCGGTGAACTCATCGATATACTCCGGGGGCAGGATATCGGGTCGGGTCGAGAGTAGCTGTCCCAGCTTGATGAACGTCGGCCCCAGGGTCAACAGTGACTGCAGCAGCTTTCCGGCTCGTCGCCGCCGTGTCGCCGGCGAGACCTGCCGTGGGCGCCCGAACAGCAGGAACCGCCGGCGGTCGCGGGCGTAGGCGACGATCAGCGGGAGAAACTGCTTGAGAACGACCAGAAACCGCCAGTAGGAGCGGAGGTTCACCGGGCGGGTCCCCCCGTCACCCCTCGTGGACCGGGACTACTGTCTCCGGTGTTGCCGACTGCTTTGGGAGGCGCAGTTCCAGCACGCCGCCGGCGACACGTCCCTCGGCGTCGGTGCCGGTTGCGTCCGGCGGCAGTGGAAGGCGGACGTCCAGGAACAGTGACCGTTCCTCCTCGACAAACCGGAACTCCGAGGGGACCGACTTCTCACGGCGGGCCTCGATGACCAGCGTCCCGCCCTCGACGCGGGCATCGACCGTCTCCGCTGTGGCTCCTGGAAGGTCGATCAACAGGAGGTAGGCGTCGTCACTCTCCAGCAGGTCGGCGAACACCGCGTCTGGCAGGTCCCGCAACGCGTCTCGGAGCGCGGACATACGTCGCGGTTGGGTGTCGCCGGCGTTAAACTCCCCGGTACGCGCTCCACGCGGCCCGTGCTGTCGGCTCCCACGGCCGCCGGCTCAGTCCCACAGGTCCGTCAGTGTCTGCACCCGGGTTGCGCCGTCGAGGGCAGGCGTCCCCTCGGCGCGTGCCGGGTGGTCGTGACGGGCCACGTGGACCCCGTCGAGCCCGGCGTTGTGGGCCGCCTGTACGTCGCGCGGGCCGTCGCCGGCCATCGCCCCCGCCTGTGCGCCGCGTGTGTCGAGGTCGGCGACCGCCATCTCCACCGGCGTCGGGTCGGGCTTCCAGCCCGTCTCGTGGGTACAACAGACGACGGTGTCGAACCAGTCGCCGATGTCGAGTGCCTCCAGCACCGGTCCGGTCAGGTACTCCTGGCAGTGGGTCACGACCCCGACCGGGCCCTGGAGGTCGGGAACGGTGGCGGCCGCGTCCTCGTAGACGTAGGAGGCTTCGGCACGGCTTTCCGGTCGGTCGACCTCGTGGAACACCGCCCAGAAGGCCTCGGAATCGACACCCTTGCGGGCGAACATCGCCTCGCGGGCCTGCCCCGGCCCGTACCAGATGAGACTCGCCTCCCGGTCGGTGAAGCCAACACCCAGTCGGTCGCCGACCGCCCCGACCACCTCGTGGACGTATGGCTGGCGGACATCCACGACGGTGCCGTCTAGATCCAGCAGCCAGAAGTCGTAGTTACGACCGGTCATAGAGGGCATTAGATAGGTTGTCGGTGGACAAGTACCTTCTGGGAGCCACCTGTCGGCCCACAGTCCCCCGGCTGCTCGCGTCCCCGTCCCCGTCCTCGGGCGCAGGCGTCCGTCTTAGCCTCTCGGTGTGACAGTGTTGCTGTGACCCCCCGGAGCGGGTCACTCGTAGACCTCGTTGAACCGCTCGGCGAGGTCGATATCCTTCCCGGTCACCCCGTCGGCCTCGTGGGTTGTCAGCCGGACCTCGACCTCGCCCCAGGTGACGGTCATCTCGGGGTGGTGCCAGGCCTCCTCGGCGAGACCGGCAACCCCGGAGAGAAAGCCCACACCGTCAAGATAGGAGTCGAACTCGAAGGTGCGGGTGATCTCGGTGTCCTCGCGCTCCCAGCCGTCGGGCAGCTGTGCCTCGACGGCCTCGTCGGAGAGTTGGTCGGCCATGTTCGTGAGGACGACCGCGGGAATAAAGAGTCTACTCCTGTGGCCGTCCGCTGGGACGGGCCCGGTGGGTGCGGCGCCCGTTCACGTCGCCGGGATGTTGCTGCGGTACGTCTCGGCCTGGAGGACGGCATCGACGGCACGGGTGTACGCCGCCTCCCGCCAGGTCCGGGTGTCGTCGCCCTCGGCTTTGACCTGTGCGACCGCCTCGAAGGCCGTTGCCATCTGTGCCCGGAGTTTCTCTTGGACGCGGTCGACGGTCCAGTACTCGTTTGTGGTGTTTTGCACCCACTCGAAGTACGACACGGTGACCCCACCGGCGTTGGCGAGGATGTCCGGCACGACCGGGATACCCTGTCCGGAGAGATACTCGTCGGCGGTCGGCGTCGTCGGGCCGTTCGCCATCTCCAGGACCGCGTCCGCCCGGATCTCGGTCATGTTCTCCTCGGTGATCTGGTCCTCGATGGCGGCGGGAACCAACACGTCGACGTCGAGCGTGAGTAGCTCCTCGTTCGATATCTCGGTGGCCCCCGCGGCGACCAGGGTTCCGGTGTCAGCGTACTCCTCGAACAGTTCCGGAACTGCCAGCCCCGACGCGTCGTGCAGACCGCCGTTGACGTTGCTCACTGCGACGACACTGTAGCCCCGCTCGTGGAGGAACCTGGCGAGGTGTGAGCCGACGTTCCCAAATCCCTGGACCGCGACCGCCGGGCTCTCACCGTCGATATCGACCGTCTCGAGAAACGCATCGAGCACTTCGGCGCCGCCAAGCGATGTCGCGGTCGTCCGGCCCTTGCTCCCGCCGAGTCCCGGCGGCTTCCCGGTGATGACCCCCGGCGTCTGCCTGCCGACGACCTGTTCGTACTCGTCGCGCATCCACGCCATCACCTGGCCGTCGGTGTTCACGTCAGGCGCCGGGATGTCGGTCTGTGGCCCGATGTCGTTCTGGAACTCCGAGATGTACGCCCGGGACAGTCGCTCCAGTTCACCCGTCGAGAGGTCGTCCGGGTCGACCTGGACCCCGCCTTTCGCGCCGCCAAAGGGGATGTCGACGACCGCACACTTCAGCGTCATCAGGAAGGCGAGTTCGTCCACCTCGTCCTCGTCGACGTCGGGGTGAAACCGGATCCCGCCCTTCATCGGCCCCCTGGCGTCGTTGTACTGGACGCGAAACGAGGGGAACACCTCGACCGAGCCATCGTCCATCCGGACGGGCACGTTCGCGTTGATCCGTCGCCGTGGCTGGCGGAGCAACTCGAGGTCCTGTTCGGTCAGCATCGCGGCTTCGGCGATACGGTCCAGTTCGACTTCGCAGGTCTGGCACACCGTTTCGACGCCGCGTTGCCCGAGTTCGGTATCCATGCCTCCTGACTTTGGTTAGGGCACTGAAATACACGGCGGCGGTTGTGGGTGTCCGGTTGGTCACAGGCGCCTCAGCCGGCCCGTGGTCGACAACGGCGGCGCCCGGTCGACGGAGGCGGTCTACCGGCTACCGGCCGCCCTGTCTCACTCCTCGAGTTGGTCGAGGACGGCCGCCGGCATCTCCTCGCGCATCGCGTCGGGGATATCCTCCGGACTCATCCCCTCGACAAAGGCGGGAGGCTCGGTGGCGTCGGGCCCGAAGTCGGGGTCGAACAGCTGGAGTGCGGTGTTGATCGTCGACCAGTCGTCCTCCTCGGCGGCGTCACGGAGGCTGTTGGTAGGGGCCGCCAGTAGCTGGGAGACGATAGAGTCGGCCATCGCCTCGACGGCCGCCCGTTGCTGGTCGTCGAAGTCGGCCTCGCGGCTCGCCCGCTCGAGTTCGGCCGCCTTGACCCGCTCGGCGCTCTCGTACATCGCGGAGATGACCCGGTCGGCGCGCTTTCGCTTGTAGCCGGTGAGCAGCCG
>JBLGCN010000065.1:0-8633 GCA_047617405.1 Natronomonas sp. | reverse complement strand
TCGCCTGGAGACGGCCGAGCGCGTGGGTGCCGGCGTGGCTGTCCCCGCCCGGCTTGCGGTCCATGTGCCGGTGGTAGTGTCGCTCGACCGCCCGGTCGGCGGGGTGGGCGGGGGCGAACCGTGTCGCACCGTCGAAGGTGACCGGGAAGTAGTACCAGCCACCGGGTGCAAGCCCTCCGAGTAGGGCAGCCAGCCGGTCCAGCCCGAGCACGTCGAGCAGCGCCATCCCGACCAGTAGGTCCGGCTTCTCGCGGTCTGCCGCGTCGGTCCCGTCCGTGCCACCGAGGTAGGCTGTCGCCTCGGCGACAACCGGGTCGACCAGAACCGTCCGGTCGTCGTCGGACAGCCGGAGCCTGTCGCCGGCGTCGGCGACCGTCAGGTCCCGGCCGGCGGCCCACTCGGTGAGACGGGCACGGATTGTGGCGACGCTGTCGGGGTCCACGTCGACGGCCGTGTAGTGTGTCCGGCCGGGCGGCAGCAGGTCCCACTCGAGGAGGCGCTCGACCATCGTGCCGACCCCGGCACCCACCTCGACGACCCGGAGTGTGTCGTCGTCGGCCGCCGCGAGCCCCGCGGAGAGGCGCTCGAGCAGGCGCCGGTCCAGCCCGCGGTCGTCGACGCCTCGCTTTGCGGCGAGATACCGCTGGAAGTCGGTGTCGGTCACGACCGTGCCTCCCGGCCGGCGTCCCCGCTCGGGCCGGTGTCCGTGTCGGCGTCCTGACCCGCCCCGCCGGCTCGCGCGACCTGAGCCAGCAGTGACCGGACCCGGGTTGCAGTCTCCGACCAGTCCGGGTGAGCGTCATACCGGTCCCGTGCGGCCGCCCCCATCCGGGCCAGGCGGTCACGGTCCCGGCCCAGCGCGTTCAGGGCCTCGGCGACCGCCGCGGGGTCGTCGGGGTCGACGAGCACGCCCGTCTCGCCGTCGGCGACAACCTCCGCTGCCCCGCCGGCGGCGCTTGCGACGGCCGGCAGTCCAAAGCCCATCCCCTCCAGATAGACGATCCCGAACCCCTCGTGGCGCGAGGGAACGGCGAGCACGTGACTCTCCCGTAGCGTCGCCGCGAGGGCGTCGTCGGACAGTTCCCCGGCGAAGGTCACCCGGTCGGCGAGGCCGTGGTCACGGGCGCAAGCGCGCACGCTCTCGTAGTGTTCCCGGTCGACGGGCCGGCCGACCGCTGTCAGGTGGACCGGGGTATCGACCCGCGCCAGGGCGTCGACGAGCGTGTCTAGCCCTTTCCGGGGTGTGACGTTGCCGACGAAGACGACCTGGAGTGGCGCCTCGCGGGCGCGGCGGCGAACCTGCTCGTCGCCGACGGTCGGGTCGAACCGGTCGCCGGCCGGCGGCGCGACGAGCGTGTCCCCCGGGTCGACGCCGAGCGCCGTGACAGCGTCACAGGTCGCGTGGCTGTTGCAGACGACGGCGTCGACCCCCGAGAGGTAGCGGGCCTCGAGTCGCCGGTACACCGGCGCCAGCGGCCGGGCCTCGCTGGCCCGGAGGTGGTGGACGATACTCACCACCGGGTATGACAGCCCGCGGGTGTGGCCGAGCAGCGACGGGTGGGCGAGTTCGTCCTGTAACATCACGTCCACGTCGGTCGCGAGGCGGTCGCGGACCCGCGGGGAGACCGAGTCGAGCAGTCCCCGGGGGTACGAGCGCCAGGGCAACGAGACCACCTCCACCTCGTCGCCGGCGGCCTCCAACTCCTCGAGGAGCCGGCGGTCGTACCGGAACCCGCCGGAGCGCTCGTCGAGGTCGCCGTACAGCGTCAGCCCGACCCTCATACCGCCGCGTCGTAGCCGGCGGCGGCCTGGTCGTCCTCCCAGACCGTCACCGCGAGTTCGGTCACCGTCTCGCTGGCAACCCGGTCGGTCACGCGGCCGAAGACGACCCGCGCAAACCGCTCGACGCTGGGGTTGTACCCCTCGAACTCCGGGAGGTCGTTGAGCATCGTGTCCCGGTAACGGTCGGCCAGGTCCGACAGCGCCGCCTCCGCGTCGTCGATATCGACCAGGTAGTCGTACTCGTTCAGCGCCGGCCCGCGAAACTCCAGTTCGACCTCGTAGTGGTGTGAGTGGGGCTCACCCTCCGGGCCCGGGTCCGGAACTGTGAGATAGTGCTGGGCGACAAAGTCCGTCCGCACCGTCGTCGTATACATCTCTGAATACCTCGGGCTCCGGCTACCTAAATCTCCGGTCGACCGGGGGTGTCTCATACTGCCGGCTGTAAGTCTGTGAAGAATTTCGCGACCCCGGGGTCGCGGATATCTTCAAACAGTTACAGCCAGCAGTATCAGTCCCGGTCGTAGGTGAACGCCACCTGGATGGCACCGTCCTCGCGACGCTCGAGCTTGGTGTAGGCGTCCGCGGCCTCCTCGACGGGGACGTGGTGGGTCAGCAGCGCCGGGAGGTCGGCGTCGGCCTCGCCCAGCCAGGAGCGGACGTACGCCAGCCGGCGGTCCTTGTCCCACCGGTCGGCGTGGTCGGGGTCGACACGGCTGACCTGGCTGCTGCGCACCCGGATGTGGCTGCGGTGGTAGCGCCCGCCGAGGTCGAGTTCGGCGGGTTTGGTGCCGTACCACGAGCCGACGACCACCCGACCGGCGTAGCCGGTGACGTCGATCGCGTCGTTCAGCGCCGCCGGCGAGCCCGAGAGCTCGATTGCGACGTCTGCGCCGTCGTCGTCGACAGCCGCCTCAACCTCGGCGGGCGGGACGGCGCGGTCGGCGCCGAACGCGCGGGCCTGTTCGCGGCGCTCGGGCACCCGGTCGACGGCCACCAGCTCCGCGAGGGGGAACTCGGCGAGGATGGCTGTTGTCAGCAGTCCGACTGCCCCCTGACCGAAGACGGTGACCCTGGCACCGGGCCGGGGGCGGGCGTCCATCGCGAAGCTGACCGCCGCCTCGGCGTTGGGGAGCAGGAGCGCCCGGTCGGTCGCCAGCTCCGTCGCAACGAGGTCCTCGGGGTCGGCCAGAAAGTGACTCTCGTGTGGGTTGAACGCGAACACCCGGCGGTCGAGCCAGGACTCCTCGACCCCCTTACCGAGTGCCGTCACCCGCCCGACCGCGGCGTAGCCGTACTGCAGCGGATAGGAGAGCGTCCCATCGAGTGCGTCGATCGTCTCGTCGGCACGCATCGACCCGGGAACGTTCCCCCGGTAGACCAGCAGCTCGGTGCCCGGGCTGACCGCGGACAGCTCGGTTCGGACCCGGACCTCGCCGGGACCGGGGTCGGGCACCGGGTGCTCGCGGACGGTGACCGACCCCGGCTCGGAGAAGTACAGCGAGCGGGCGGTCATCGCGGGCACTGACCTCCAGAGCGGTACAGCGTCTCCGGGCAGCGAGCGTACAGGCGCGAGCCCTTCAAATACACGCCGTACACCAGGGGGGTCTGTCACTAAAAGGATGCGGCTACGCGAGATAGCCGAGCGCAGCCAGCCGGTCACGGTCGCTGCCGCCATAGACCCGTGAGACGGGGAGCTGCTCCGGGGGCTCGCGGTCGGGGTCGCGGGTCCGGCGGTCCGCCCCGGTCGTTTCCGCCCAGGGGACCCGCAACAGCGCGGGCACCGGGGTGTGCATCGGGTGCCCGTACAGCCCCCACTCGCCGAACAGGTTGGCGTGGTCGGCCGTGACGGCCACCCGGCCGGCGACGTTCTCGACCAGGGTTGCCACCTCCGCCAGCACGTACCGGAGATTCGCGCGGTAGGCCGCCCGGACGCGTTCGGTTGACACCTCACCGCGGCGGAGCAACACCCACGGGTTGGTGTCGCTGCTCGTCGCACCGGTTCTGGCGAGGCCGTCGTCGTCGGCGAGCGGGTCCGGGACGAACGGGTGGTGGGGCTGCATGTAGTGGACGACCAGCCGGTCGGGGTCACGCTCACGGGCGGCCGTCAGCGCGCGGTCGGTAACGGCCCGCGCCGGCACCGTGTTGTGTTCGTCGTCCCAGGCGTACTTCCAGACCTCGTCGAGCGCGGCGAAGGCGGCGGCATCGAGATACCGGTCGGTCCAGGTGTTGCCTGTCACCATCACCGTCCGGTCGACCGGGGCCCGTGCGGGGTCGAAGGTCCGCTCCAGCCACTCCGAGGACGACGACCCGACCGACCGGACCGCCTCCACCTCGCCGACCGCCGAGACGTCGGGGGCAACCCGCCGGAGTGTGTCGACCCGGCAGCCGTCCAGGACGACCAGCACGTCCCACTCACGCTCGTAGACGCTGGTTCCGTAGGGGAGCCGGCGGCCAACAGCCTGCAGTGCCCGGAGGTAGGCCGTCCCGAGCCACCCCATACCCTGTTCTCGCACACAGGGTGTTTGGACGGCAGGCGCAAAGTTCCCCGGGCTCGGCGCCGGCACTTATCCGTTTGCCGCCCCCGGAACAGGTGTGAACTGTCTGTTCGTCGGGGCCGGCGCAGTCGCGGCCAACTACGCAGCGGGGCTCGGGGCGTGCTCACTCTCGCTGGCAGGTGTCTGCGACCTCGACCCCGAGCGCGCAGCGGCACTGGCCGGTGACCACGGCGCCCGCGCGTTCACCGACCTCGACCGGGCGCTTGCCGACACCGACGCCCCGGTGGTGGTGAACCTGACCGGTCATGCGGCCCACGCGGCCGTGACCGAGCAGGCGCTGGCGGCCGACCGCCACGTCTACTCGCAGAAACCGCTCGCACTGGACGCCGACCGCGCACGGGAACTGGTGGCGACCGCCCGCCGTCGCGGGCTCGGGCTGGCGTGTGCGCCGGCGCTTGGCCCCGCCCAGCGGCTTGCCGGTCGCGCACTCGCCGACGGGCGGGCGGGGACGGTCCGGCTCTGTTACGCCCACGCCCACGTCGGCCGGGTCACCGAGTGGCACGACCGGCCGGCGTCCTTTCTGGAGGTGGGGCCGCTGTACGACGGCGGTGTCTACCCGCTCGCCCTGCTGGTCGCGTGGTTCGGCCCCGTCGAGCGTGTCCGGAGCGCCGATAGCCTCGATGTGTGGCCTGCCCGCGAGGACCGGACACCGTCGGCGCCGAGTCACGTCGAGGCGACCCTGTCCTTTGTCGGCGGGCCGGTCGCCCGGCTGAGCGCCAGCCTCTACGTCCCCCACCGCGCCCGGGAGTTCTACGGGCTCGAGCTTCACGGCGACGACGGCTCCGTCTACCTCGGCGACACCGGCGCGCTCGGAACCGACCGCGACACCGTCCAGTTCGGCCGCGCCGGCCGGGGGTACACCCCGGTCCCGCCACAACACCCACCGACCGAGCGGGACCGGCTCGATGCCGTCGAGGCCTTCGCTGCAGCTATCGCCGCCGGCGACCCGCCACGGGCCGGCGGGCGCCGGGCGTCCCACGTTGTCGCCGTCTGCAACGCCATCGAGCGGGCGGCCGAGGCGGGCGGGTCGGTCGGCGTCGACGGCCACGGCGCAACCGCCAACCCGGTGCCCGCGCCGGTCAGCCGGCCGGCGGGTGACGGGCGGCGAACAGCCCGGAACGACGCCGACGGCCAGCCCGGCCGGGACGCCGCGGTCCGGCTCCCGCCGGTCGGTCTCGGCTGCTCGCGGTACCGCGGCGGGACGTACGTCGACCGGGTCGACTCCGTAGAGCAGGCGCTCGACGCGGGTTACCGGCTGCTGGACTCCGCGGAGCTGTACGGCAACGAACACCGGGTCGGCGACCTGCTGGCGGCACCCGGGACGCCCGACCGCGACCACCTGTTCGTGCTCGGGAAGGTCTGGCGGACGAACCACCGCCGCGAGCACCTGCTCGAGGCGTGTGCGGGCAGCCGCGAGGAGCTCGGTATCGGGGCCTTCGACTGTTATACGTTACACTGGCCGGAGGCGTGGGCCCACCAGGGGGCGCTGGAGCGGCTGGCCGAGCAGCCGGTCGAGCGCCAGGAGGCGCTCACGTTCCCGACCGACGCCAACGGCGGGCCGGTGACGGCGGACGTGTCACTGGCCGAGGCCTGGGGGAATCTCGAGGCCGTCCACGACCGCGGGTGGGCACGCACCCTCGGGGTGTGTAACGTCTCGGTCGACCAGCTCCGGACGGTGCTCCGGGCCGGCTCGGTCCCGCCGGCACTGGTCCAGGTGGAGGTCCACCCCTACCAGCCCCGGCCCGAACTCGTCGAGTTCTGTCACGACCGGGGGGTCAGGGTCATCGCCCACTCCCCGCTGTCGGCGCCGGGACTGCTCGAGGAGCCGGTCCTGGCGGCGGTCGGGGAGGAACAGGGGCTCTCGCCGGCGGGCGTCGTCCTGTCCTGGGCTGTCACCCGCGGTATCGTCCCGATCCCCTCGAGCACGGACCCCGACCACCTGGTCGCGAACCTCGCCGCCGGCAGCCGTCGGCTCCCACCCGGGGCGATGGAGCGGGTCGGGTCACTCCGGGACCCTGGGTTCGAGCGGTGACGGGTCCCGCGCTAAGACGCCCGGCGGGTCGTCGGCCCCGGTCGTCGTAATATCTGTCACAGGGGGAGGGGCACGGACAGGTGAAGGCTCATACCGATGGCCACAGTAGCCCCACAGGATGGACGAGCCACTCGTCATCGACGCGGGCGAGCTGGGAGCCGAGGAGTTGCTGGAGACCCTGGAGTCGGGCCGCCGGGTCGTGGTGAACACGGAGTTTCTCGGCTCGGAGCACACCGTCACCCTGCGCCAGGAGGGCGGGACCTACTACTGTGACACGCCCACGCGGCTGCACACCCACGACTCCGCCGCGGAGATGCGCAAGTGTATCGAGAACCAGGGCTACGCCGAGCAGGGGGAGGGGTGAGCCACGCGTAACACGGCTATTTATTCCGACGAAACGCAAACACGGGGTATGGAAAGCGAGCCTTCCCCCGAACGGTTCCGCCAACTCATGCTGGACGACGAGCCGGGCTTCGCGGATGTGCTGGCCTGTGTGTTCGGCGTCCAGGACCACGAGGTCCGGACCTACCTGGTCCTGCTCGAGACGCCTGGGAGCACTGTCGCCGAACTGGCGGACCGACTCGACCGGGACCGCTCGAACGTCAACCGGTCGCTGTCGACGCTCCGGGAGAAGGAACTCGCCGGGCGCGAGCGCCGACTGCTCGACGACGGCGGGCACGTCTACCAGTACACCGCAACCCCGCTGCCGGAGGCCCGTGAGCTGATGCACGAGACACTCGACCAGTGGACCGCCTACGTCCACGAGCGGATCGACGAGTTCGGCCCCGAGTCGCTCCCCGACGTCTGAGGCCCCAGCGCTCCAGGCTCCTGTGGGTGCGGTCCCACAGCCCACAACCGTCCCACTTTTGCCCGCTCAGACCATCGGGCCGGTAATGGCTAACCTCCAGCTTACCAGCGCGGAGCCCGCCGCCGCCGCGGATGGTGCCTGGCTCACCTGTATCGAGTGTGGCGAGACGTTCCCGCCCTTCGAGGAGGTGCGCTACACCTGTGACGACTGTGACGGGCTCCTGGAGGTCAGGTACGCCGACCTGCCGACCTGGGCGGATTTCCGGGACGACCGTCGGGGTGTCTGGCGGTACGCCGCCGCCCTCCCCTTCGAGGAGGGGGTTTCACTGCCCGAGGGGGACACCCAACTCCACGACGTGCCCGGGCTGGAGGCCGAGACCGGTCTCGAGCGCCTCCGGGTGAAACACGAGGGGATGAACCCAACCGGGTCGTTCAAGGACCGCGGGATGACCGTCGGCGTCCGCGTCGCAAAGGAGGTCGGTGTCGACCGGCTGGCCTGTGCGTCGACGGGTAACACCTCCGCGGCGCTCGCGGCCTACGGCGCCCGCGGAAATATGGAGACGCTGGTGCTCCTCCCGCAGGGGAAGGTCGCGGCGGGAAAGGTCGCCCAGGCCAGCCTCCACGGCGCCCGGATCCTTGAGGTCGACGGCAACTTCGATACCTGTCTCGACATCGTCCAGGACCTCGCCCGACGGGGTGAGGTCTACCTTCTGAACTCGCTGAACCCCTTCCGGCTCGAGGGTCAGAAGACCATCGGGCTCGAGGTCTTGGAGCAGTTCCACCGGGAGGAGGGGTGTTACCCGGACCGGATCGTCCTCCCGGTGGGCAACGCCGGCAACACCGCAGCACTGTACAAGTGTTTCCGGGAGCTGGTGCGAAGCGGCGCGCTCGCCGAGGCGGAGGTCCCCGCGCTGACAGGCGTCCAGGCCGCAGGGTCCGCGCCGATGGTCGAGGCCATCGAACACGGCTGGGAGGAGACCGAACGCTGGGAGGAGGTCGAGACAAAGGCAACGGCGATCCGGATCGGCAACCCCGTCAACGCCCCGAAGGCGCTGCCGGGGATCCGGGCCACCGACGGGACCGCCGTTGCCGTCAGCGACGACGCCATCCAGACCGCCCAGCGCGACCTGGCGGCGGAGGGCGTCGGCGTCGAGCCGGCCTCCGCCGCCTCTATCGCCGGTGTACGAAAGCTCCGCCGAGAGGGTACCGTGTCCGCCGACGAGCAGATTGTCTGTCTCACGACCGGTCACCTGCTGAAAGACCCGGCCGCGGCCGTCGAGGCCGGTAGCGAGCCCGAACCCGTGCCCGGGGACACCGAGGGCGTGCTCGCCCACCTGGGTGACTGAGTCCCCGCGGCCGGAGCTACTGAGGGTCGTCTGGTTTTGTGTCTGTGCCGTCTGTCCCGGCCGGCCCGCCCGGGTTTGCCTGCTCCGTTGTGCCCTCCGTCACGCTGTCTT
>JBLGCN010000064.1:0-8650 GCA_047617405.1 Natronomonas sp. | reverse complement strand
TGAGCATGCTGCCGGCCTCGGCCTCACGGTCCATCAGGCCCGAGAGCGCGAAGGCGGCGGGCATCTCGGCGGGGTCGGAGCCGTAGAGGCCGCCGTACAGCGGCCCGATAAAGCGCTCGTAGGCCTGTCGGCCGAACTTCCGGGTGAAGGTGTCGGCGACGGTCTCCTGGTCGACCCCCGGGCGTGTCAGCGGCTCGGCCAGCAGTCGGAGTTTCGCCGGCCAGGACAGGAGGTCGGTCCGGAGAAAGGCGTCGAGCGAGGTCGGTGCCGCCCGCAACTGACCGTCGGCGTAGACAAAGAGGGAGCCGTTCCCGGCGGTGACGAGGTCGTCCCCGACACCCGCGGCGTCGAGTAACTCGCGGACACCAGGGGTTGCGCGCATCCGCTGTGGGCCGACCTCCGCCACGGTGCCGTCGACCGGGCGTGACTGAATTACCCCGCCGGCCGTCTCCCTCGCCTCGAGAGCCACCGTGTCGACCCCGCGCTCGGCGAGGAAGTGGGTGAGCGCGAGCCCGGTGATACCTGCCCCGACGGTGACGACACGCATGTCAGTCGTCGGCCTCGAGGTCGGACGCGTCGGCCTCGATGGCCTCGGCGTGGGGCGTCTCCTGTGGGGCGTTCAGACACATCGTCCCCGGGACGTCCCGGCACTTGCACTGGCGGTACTGGTAGTACTCCGGCGCAAAGTCGGCCAGGAACGGCTCCAGCAGGTCCGCAAAGACCTCCGGCAGCCGGTCGTCGTCGTGTGGGATCGGGACGCGGTGGAACTCCAGGCCGGTCGCCTCGGCCTCCTCGCGGAGTTCGATGTCTAGCTCGGAGAGGGTCTCACTCTGTTCGTGGAGGAAGCTGACCGGCTCGACGACAACCCGCTCGGCGTCGATGTCGGTCACCAGGTCCTCCACCTCGGGTTCGGTCCAGGGGATGTCACGGTTCTCGTGGTTCTGGAAGCCGAGGTGGTACTCCTCGACCCCGAGCAGTGAGGCCACCACAGACGTATACTCGTCGACGTAGATGTCGTAGCGGCTCCCCTCCTGCAGGTAGTGTTTTGGCGTGCCGTGCGCCGAGAAGACGAGTGCGGTGTCGTCGTCGGTCAGGTCGACACCCCACTCCTCGGCGTGGTCGGCGATGTTCTCGGCGCGGATGTGGTTGTACTGTGGCTGTTTGTGCCAGCCGGTGATCGCCTGGAAGGGCACCTCCCAGCCGCGGTCGTCGATGGACGCCTCGAGTTCGTCGAGCGAGATGACGTTCGTCGAGGGGCCACACAGCGGGTAGACCGGCAGGCCGATGACCCGGTCGACGTCGTCCTCGTGGGCGGCCGCGGCGGCGTCGGGGATCAGCGGTTCGGTGTACTGCATCCCGATGTACGTGTTCACGTCGAACCCGCGGTCGCGGAGCTCGGCCTCGAGTGCCTCCGTCTGGCCGCGGGCCTGTTCGTTCAGCGGTGACCCGCCGATCTCCTCGTACTCCTCGATCAGGCCGGGCGCGCGGCGCTTGGCCAGCTTTCGGGACCGCTCGCGTGCGGCCTCCTCGGAGTCGTACTCCTCGAGGTCCGCGTTGGCGAGGAAGATGCGTTCGAGGTAGTCGACGACAGCCGCTCGGTCGGGTTCGGACGGCTCACCGAAGTTCAGGACGACAACGCCTGTAGTCATATCTATTTGTTGGGCGAAAGCATTGAAAACCTGTCGCTGTCCGGTCGGCGAGTCTCAGCTCCGCCAGTACGCCCGCGTCAGCAGGACGAAACCGGCAGGGCCTCCGGCCGGCCCACATCAGAAAGACCATCACCAGCTTCGAGAGGTCGGTGAAGGGGATGTAGCTGTTCGTCGGCCCCACGACGCCAAAATCCGGCGACATTGTCAGGCGTCGCCGCGGTGGCCGAGACGATATCGAGCAGCGGGACCATCCCGGCGGTCCGGGAGGCGTCGACTGCAAGCATCGCGACGCCGACGAGGTAGATGGCCATGGAGGGGATGGTAAACGAGAGGATGCCCCTGACGGCAGTCTCGTCGAGCGCGCGCCCGCCCAGTCGGACCGGCGACGCCGCCCCGGGGTGGACCGTCGCGAACAGGTCGTGCTCTACTGTCGTTATAAATAGCGTCCGGACCATCCATCGCACCGTCGGTCGACGCGAACTGAGCCCACGGTCAGAGCGCCGCCGTTGCCTCCTCGAGAACCTCGGCGTCGACAAAGACCACAATCGAGTCGCCAACCTCGACGGTCGTCCCGCCGCGCGGGATGACAAAGTCCTCTCCGCGGACGATGGCACCGACCACGACCCCATCCGGCAGGTCGGCGACCGCGTCGCTGATCCGGCGGCCTGCCAGGACGCTCTCGTCGTCGACGGTGAACTCGATCACCTCCGCCCGGTCGGACCCGATCAGCGAGACGTTCTCGGCGTATCGCTCCCGGGTGAACCGGGTGATCTCCTCGGCGGTCACCTCCCGCGGGTTGATCCCCACGTCGACCCCCACCTCCTCGAACAGGCGGACGTAGGCGCCGTCGTCGACAATAGCGACCGCGCGGCTGGCACCGAGGCGCTTTGTCAGCAGCGAGGTGAGCAGGTTCTTCTCGTCGCTGTCGAGCGCCGTGACCACCGCGTCGACCTCGCCGATGTGCTCGCGTTCGAGAAACCCCCGGTCGGTGGCGTCGCTCTCGAGGACGGTGGTATCCTGGAGCCGCTCGGCGAGGTCACGAGCCCGGCCCGAGTCACGCTCGATCAGACGGGGATGGAGCCCGCGCCGCTCCAGCAGGCGGGCGACCTGGTAGCCGATGTCGCTCCCGCCGACGATCAGGACGTCCGAGGCCCCACTGGCGTGGGGGGCGACCTCCGCGGCCATCGCCTCGACGCTCCCGTTCGAGCCGATGACGACGACCTCGTCGCCGGCATCGAGCACAGTCGCACCCGTGGGGATGACCACCTCGCTGCTCTCCTCACCGGGGTTGTCGTCCCCCTGTTTCCGGATGACGGCCGCGAAGGTCAGCGAGTCGAACCGGTCGGCTTCCTGGACGGTCTGCCCGCAGATCGGGCTTCCGTCGGGGATCTCGAACTCCGCCATCTGGACGCGCCCGCCGGCGAAGCTGTCGACATCGCGGGCGAAGGGGAGACCGATCACCCGGGCGGCTGTCCGGGCGGTAAGCAGGTTCGTCCCGACCATGAAGTCGACGCCGAGTGCCCCCTCAGCCTGTTCCCAGGTCTCGAGATAGTTGGTGTTCTTGACGCGGGCAATCGTGAACGGGTCGCCGACCGTCTTGACCGTGCCGCAGGTGACGATGTTGGTCTCGTCGGCGTCGGTGCTCGCGATCACCATGTCGCTCTCCTCGACCCCCGCCTCCCGCAGCGTCGACAGCGAGGCCCCATCCCCCTCGATGGCGAGGACGTCAAGATCGTAGGTCAGCGCCTCGACGCGCTCCTCGTCGATGTCGACCACGACCACCTCGTGTTCCTCGGCGAGGCTCGCGGCGATGGACGAGCCGACCTGTCCCGCACCGACGACGATCACCCGCACACCCCGGTCACCATTGTTGTCCGGGCTTTCATCGGGGCGAGTAAGTGGATTTCCCTTCTAGATGTCGGCCAGGGACGGCCGGTGTTGACCGTGACCGTGACCATGACCGTACCGTCGTACCGGCGTTTGGATATCAGGGGGGAGTAACACCGCTTGGCCACTCACAGCAACGGAGAGGGCGGTGTCGGGGGACCGAGCCCGGCCCCCCGTTCGCGCCGTCTGCCGGGCGTCTGACGGAGAGTTATGTGACGGGCTCCGCCACGTCACACAGATGCCAGAAACCGAGGAGATCACCGTCGCCGACGTCAGCGCAGGCTCGGACAGCGACGGCGAGCCCGGCGCGCCGGTCGACCTGCCGGTCGTGGAGCTGCTCACGGGACGGGGCTTTATTACGGGAAAGAGCGGGTCGGGGAAGTCAAACTCCGCGAGCGTCGTCGCCGAGAAGCTGCTCGACAGCGGTTTCGGCCTCTTTATCATCGATATCGACGGTGAGTACTACGGGTTGAAAGAGGAGTACGAGATCCTCCACGTCGGGGCCGACGAGGAGTGTGACATCCAGGTCGGCGAGGACCACGCCGAGAAACTCGCCTCGCTGGCCTTAGAGCAGAACGTCCCGGTCATCCTGGATGTCTCCTCGTTTCTCGACGAGAGCGAGGCCGAGGCGGTCCTCACCGCCGTTGCCCGGCACCTCTTCGCGAAGGCAAAAAAGCAGAAACAGCCCTTTCTCCTGCTGGTCGAGGAGGTCCACGAGTACATCCCGGAGGGGGGGTCGGTCGGGGAGTGTGGGAAGATGCTGATCAAGATCGGCAAGCGCGGCCGGAAACACGGGCTCGGTGTCGTAGGTATCAGCCAGCGGCCGGCGGATGTAAAGAAGGACTTTATCACCCAGTGTGACTGGCTGCTCTGGCACCGGCTGACCTGGGACAACGACACCAACGTCGTCCGGCGGGTGCTCGACGGGGAGTACGCCACGGCTGTCGAGGACCTGGACGACGGCGAGGGGTTTCTGGTGACCGACTGGTCCGAGTCGGTCCGCCGGGTCCAGTTCCACCGCAAACAGACCTTCGACGCCGGGGCGACACCCGGTCTGGACGATGTCGAGCGTCCCGACCTGAAGTCTGTCAGCACCGACCTTGTCGCCGAGCTAGCGGAGATAAGCGAGGCGGAACAGGCCCGGGAGAACCGGGTTGAGGAGCTCAGGGAGGAGCTGGACCGGAAGAACTCCCGGGTCGCCGAACTCGAGGCCGAGTTACGGGACGCACGCGACCTGAGCCGGATGGCCGACCAGTTTGTCGGTGCCTTGCTCGACCAGGTCGACGGGGCCGCGCCCGGTCGCACCGAGCAGGAACGCCTGCGCGAGCGCCGGGCGCGGCGCGGTGTGGACTCCGGGTCTGAACGCCAGGAGGTGACCGATAGCTCGCCCGAGGCCGCCCCGGACAACGGGGAGGACGACACGGACCAACTCGGTGACGCCGAGACGGGCGAGGCCCCCAGGACCCACGACGCGGGCGGCGCGCCCACACCCGGTGCCGGGTCGAACGGAGCCGCGCCCCCATCGGTGGACGGCGACACGGCCGCCGACGCGGGGGATGCACGGCGCCTCAGCGCCGAGGCGATATTCGAGGCGCTGCGTGACCCGGTCGGCGAGATGGCAAGCGGCAGTGTGTCGGATAGCTGGGGCGCCACGGCCGCGGCGGGGTGTGTGGGTGAGGCTGATGGCGAGGAGCCTCTGCTCGTCCGGGAGCTCAAAGCCGAGGTGGGTGGCCTGGATACCCGCACGCGGGGGATGCTCGCATACTACACCAGGTCCGGACCGGGGACGCCGCTGGACGCCCATCTCGCAGCCGGCGGTGACGGCGACCGTACCCACGCCTACGCACACAACCGCCGGCTGCGGACCTGCGGGCTGGTCGAACACGTCGGCCGTGGCGCCTACGACGACCGGCTCCGGGACCTCCTGCGCGAGGGGCTGGCCGGGGTGACAGCGGAGGAACTCGAAGCCTACGCTCGGGAGGTCGAGGAGACGGCCCTCGGGTGACACACAGCGTCTGCCGGCGAACGCGGCACGGCCCGGACCACAGGCCTGCCACGGCTGTGGGGTGTTTTTGCCCCCTGCTGGCCGGACCTGGTGTCGGCTCACACCGAGGCGACCAGCCCCTCGAGCGCGGCTCTGGGGTCCGTGGCCTTCGCGACGCCGCTCGCAAGGAGCACGCCGTCGGCCCCGAGTTCGCGGGCCGCAGCGAGGTCGTCGCCCGTCGAGATCCCGGCCCCACAGTAGACGTCGACACCGGGGTCGACCCGCGCCGCGGCGGCGACCGCGTCCTCGACGATCTCAGGGTCTGCGCCGCTGACGGGTGTGCCAGTGCCGATGAGTTCGGGTGGCTCGACGGCAACCGCGTCGGGGCCGAGCGCGGCCGCGGCCGCGACCTGGTCGGGGTTGTTCGCACAGACGACCGTCCTGAGACCTGCGCGGTCCGCCGCGTCGAGGCCGGCGTCGATATCCGCGAGCCGGAGCCGGCGCTCGGAGTGGTTGAGAAGCGTACCCGAAGCGCCGGCGTCGGCGACCGTCTCGGCGAGTGTGCTGCCGGTGTGGCTGCCGCTGGCGACCGGGCTGACGTGCTGGGCCCAGGTCTCGACGCCGGTTGCGGCAACGCGGTCGAGGTGGGCTGCCTGTGGGGCGACCGCAACGGTCGCGTCGCTGTCAGCACCGACCGTGGCCGCGGCCTCGGCGACCGCAACCGGGTCGCAGGCGTATGTCTTCAGATTGACGAGGACGAACATACGGGGTGGGCGGCCGGGCCGGGCAAATAGGTTGTGAGTCGGGCGTCACGGGTTGCCTGCGGTCAGTCCTTGCGCTCGACCACGTCACCCAGCGTGTACTCGCCGGTCGAGGAGCCACCACTCCATTCGGTGTCCCCGTCGCCGCCACTGACCGTCAGGTCGACGTCCAGCGCCCGCTCGATTTTCCCCTGGACATCGTCGCTTGGGAGCGTGTCGCCGTGCTCAAGTTTGCGGATCAGGCTGGCCTTCTCGTTGAGTTGTTTTGCGAGGTCCTCCTGGCTCAGCCCGGCCCCCTCGCGACCCTGACGGATCCGGTCGCCGTAGTCCGGGGCGAGTTCGTCGAGGTCGTCGTAGCGGTCGTTCCGGCGGCTCCGGCCGCCGGAGGAGCCTGTCGAGCCCCCGGAGGAGCTACCTGACCCCGACGAGCCGGAGTCGCTTGACGTCGAGTACTTCGTCGACGTCGAGGAGGGCTCCTCGGTGCGGACCTCCGTCCCGAACTCCGTACAGTTGTCACACACGTCAAGCTCCGCACCCTCGATCTTGACGCGGTTCGGGTCGGACGTCTCGGCCCCGCACATCTCACACTGGACCATGCGTACGCTTGGCTATCCCACCGGATAAATCGTACGCCAGACTACGCCTGCGTGAGATGTGTCGGCTGTCCCGGCCCCGCGCAGTCACGGACCTACTGCAACGCACGCATCGAGAGATAGAACCGCTGGAGTGCCGTCAGGTGGCCCACGACCGCGAAGAGCACGAGTACCCAGCCGACCGGTCCCAGCCCGGCGGCCGTCAGGCTCACGAACGGTGTCACCGCCGTGACGACGGTGACGAGTACGAGTCGGTCGGCCCGCCCGAGGAGCCCGCCGTAGACGCGGTCGAGACCGACCGCCTGGGCCTGGGTCCCCAGATACGAGGTCATCAGTACGCCTGTGACGGCCGCAACCCCGACCCCGTACCGGTCGACGCCGGCTGCGAGCCCGGCGATAACGACGAGGTCGGCGTACCGGTCGAGGACGTGGTCAAGCAGGTCACCGGCCCGCGAATCCGCCCCGAGTTCGCGGGCCAGCGCCCCGTCGAGGACGTCCAGCCAGCCGTTGACCATCACCAGTAACGCGCCCACGGGATAGAGCGTGGTGTTACCCCCCGCGAGTCCGAAACACAGTCCGGCGGCCGCAGCAGCCCCGAACGCGACGACACTGACACCGTCGGGGCTGAGACCGACCCGCTCCGCGGCGGCGACGAACGGGTCGATGACCCGGTCGGCAACCGGGCGAAAACGCTCAAGCGTCATAGATACTCGACAAAGGAGACCGTCCCCGCGCTCGGCTCGCGCTCGCCCGTCATGACGGCCTCGATAGCTGCCGTCACCGCCGCGGGGTCCAGGTCGGTGGTGTCGACCTCGTAGACCCGGTCCTCGCCGTGACGGTCGACAGCCTCCGCGAGCACGATGTCGAGCGCCTCGCTCTCGGCGTTCTCCGCGACAGTCTGCCTCGGTTCGCCACGCTCGCGCAACCGCGCCGCTAACTCCTCGGGATGGCACCGCAGGACGACAACACGGTCGGCGTCGAAGCGGTGTGCCAGGTGGGACTCGAAGAGCACGTCCTCGCGGCCCGCGAGCCGGTCCGCGACGGCGTCGATGTCGGTCACCAGCGTGTCCCGCTGGTTGTCACGGCCGGTTGTGAGCCCCGCCTCGCGGATAACCTCGTTGAGGTGGACCACCTCGCGGTTGGAGTCGAGACGCTCGGTGGCGGTGGTCTTCCCCGTCCCCGGCGTACCGGTGACGGCGACCCTCACCCAGCCAACACCTCCGCGAGCGCGTTGTTGAGGACCGTGACAGCCTTGCGGGTCTCCTCGCGGGTGCCACAGGAGACCCGGATACAGTCCGGCAGGCCAAAGCTGGTGCAGTCCCGGATGATGACCCCGCGACGCTGGGCGGCCTCGACGACGGAGGCCGCGTCACCGACCTCCGCGAGCACGAAGTTGCCGCCGCTCTCCCAGGTGTGGGCCTCGAGGTGTTCGTGCATGTACTCGCGGGCCCACTGTGTCGTCTCGACGGTTCGCTCGACGTGGTCGTCGTCCTCCAGCGCGGCCAGCCCGGCCCGACAGGCAACCGAGTTTACCGCAAACGGCGTGTTGACCAGGCCGTAGACGTCGGCCCACGCCTCGGGGACGAGCGCGTAGCCGACACGTAGCCCCGCGAGCCCGTAGGCCTTCGAGAAGGTTCGCAGGACGGCGACACCCTCGCGGTCGTCGAGCAGGCGCCGGGCCGCCGGCCCCTCGCTGAACTCCCCGTAGGCCTCGTCGACGACGACGAGTGTCTCCTCGTCGGTTCGGTCGGCGACGGTCTCGACAGCCGACAGCGA
>JBLGCN010000063.1:0-8658 GCA_047617405.1 Natronomonas sp. | reverse complement strand
CCCCGTGCTCTGGGTCTTTCCCAAAGTTGAGTACCCACTTGATGAACTTCTCCCGATGAGCGCGATAGTCCGAAATCTGCCGTTCTGCAAGCTCTTCTGCCGTTGGCTCAGTTATAATCGTAATCCCGTGACGGCGCGGGGACGATTCACCCGAACCTGTTTTCTTGGCTTTCGTCATCGTGTGTCTCCGTTGGTCGGAGACGAAGAAAACCGCCATAGGGCGGAGGAATTGTAACGTCCTGACGGAGATTTGAACTCCGGTCCCTGGCTCCGCAAGCCAAGAGGATAGTCCACTACCCTACCAGGACTCAATCGTATTTTCGCGGTAGTGGGCAAAGGGGTTACGATTCCCGGGAGGTTCAATCAGTATTCTTATAATCGTCCGAACCAATTTTTGGGTATGTCGGAGCGGGCTGGGACGGCCGACGGGGCGATGCCGGACCTGTCGGACCTGTCTGAGGTGTCCAATGTCCTCCTCTTAGCCCCATCTCTCGGGGGTCACGGCCGCGATGTCTGTTTCGACCTCCTCGCACAGACCCCACCGGCCGAGACGAACGTACTCGTAACCAGCTACACGCAGACGCCGGGTGAGGTCGTCGATGACTGGAACGACCACGTGGGGACAGCCCCCGTCCGTGGCGGGGTGGTCAGCGTCGGCCAAGGTGAAGACGATGCCGAGGACTCCTCATGGGCGGTCAAGTCCGTCGAGAACCCCTCGGACCTGACCGGCGTCGGGATCGAACTGAGCGAGTTTCTCTCGGGGATCGCCTCCGCGACCGAGGAGGGCGAACACGTCGCCGTCTGTTTCAACTCGATTACGTCGCTGCTTCAGTACGCCGACCTCCAGCGGGCGTTTCGCTTTCTCCACGTCGTGACCGGCCGGATCAAGACTGTCGGCGGGGTGGGTCACTTCCATCTCGACCCCGATGCCCACGACACACAGACGGTGGCGACGCTGAAGGGGCTGTTCGATGCCGTCGTAGAGGTCGACGACGACGGGAGCTGGGACGTCCAGCAGTAGCTCAAACGAGTGTTTGAGCCGTCGCAACCGGCTTTATCTAGGGGTGACTGCGTGCAACCATGACGGGACTGAACCGCCGGGAGGTCCTCGGCGCGGCCGCAGGTGTCGGCGCCCTCGTCGTTGCTGGCTGCACGGGCACCGCAGGCAACCCGGGGCGCCCGGGCACGGACAACGGGTCGGGAAACGGCGAGGGCAGTAGCCCCACCCGGACCGGGTCGGCGGCTATCGCCGATAGCTCGGTCCGAACAGTCGGAACGGAGTGTCTCTCGGGCGACCGGCGGACGGATATCGAGTTCAACGACGAGGCGGGGCGTGTCGTCGTCACGGGCGTCATCGAGGCGCCGACCCCCTGCCACGCGGCGACCCTCCGCGAGGCGAGCTACGACGCCAGCGAGGACCGCCTGCGCGTCGATATCGGGACCGAGGCGGACGGCTCCGACAACTGCGTCGAGTGTGTCGGCGGTATTGCCTACGAGGCGACCGTCACTTTCGCAACCGACGTACCCCGCGAGGCGTCCGTCGCACACGACGGGGAGGGCCTCGCCTCGGCAGCCCATGGGAGCGCCTCGGCGACACCGCCGGGGGAGGGCGGGACCGACGACTCCGGCTCAGACGGTGACACCGACGGCTCGCCGCCGACCCTGGAGGGGGCCTCGCTGACAGTCACCGACAGCTCCTCGGGTATCACAGAGACAGGTGCCGACATCGCGTTCCGGACCGACACAACCGAGGTCCGGGTCCGGGGTGTCCTGCAGGGCGACAACGGCTGCAAGATCGCCGCGCTCGGGGAGGTGTCGTACGACCCCGAGGCGGGCGCGCTCGGGGTCGATGTCGTCACCGTGGACCACGAGGGGGTCGAGAGGCGGGCCTGCACACAGGAGCTCCTCTTCATCAGCTACGAGGCCACAGTGGAGTTCTCGGGCGGACTCCCACAGGAGGTCTCGGTCTCGCACGACGGTCAGGGTGTGGGTACGGCGGTACACGGGTCCGCGTCGGCGGGTGACGGCGCCTGACCGGCGGTTATCCGCCCGCCCGCGAAACCGCAACGAGTGTAATACCGGTGACGATGACCGCGCCGCCGGCGAGTGTCAGCAGCCCCGGAATCTCGCCAAAGAGGAGCGCGGCGAGTGCGGCACTGCCGACGGGTTCGCCGACCAGCGAGACGCTGACGACCGTCGATTCGACGTGTTCGAGCGCCCAGTTGATCAGCGTGTGGCCCAGGAGTCCGGGGCCGACCGCCATCCCGAGAAAGAGGAGCCACTCGCGGGGCGGATAGCCGAGCAGGGCGGCGTCGGTCGCGAGCGCGACCGCGAGCAGGCCGGCCGCCGCGACGGAGTAGACGACGAGCACGTAGGGGACAAGCGGCACACGCTGGCGGACACTCCGACCCGAGAGCACGTAGGCGGCGGCCCCGACGGCGCCCGCCACCGCGAGGGCGTTCCCGAGTAGGGGAGCGGGCGCGACCGACCCGGAGAGCCCGTCCACCGAGAGGACGACCACGCCGGCGACGGCGAGCGCGATACCGATAACTGCCCGGCGGCCAAGTGTGGCCCCGAGGAGGAGGACGGCCCCGGCGGCGACAAACAGCGGCTGGGTCTGGACCAGTGTGACCGAGGCGGCGACCGTTGTGCGGTCGACGCTCGCGAACCAGGTGGCAAAGTGGGCCGAAAGCGCCAGCCCCGCAACACCCGCAATGAGGAGGTCCCGCCGTGAGAACGAGCCACCGGTCCCCCGGGCCAGCGGGAGCAGGAACAGCGTGGTGAAGAGCACGCGGTAGAAGGCCATCACCGGTTCCGGGGCCGCGCTGAGCCGGATGAGAACGGCGCTGATACTGGCAGCGACAACCGCCACCCCGACGGCCGCCAGCGCCACCCGACGCTGGCCAAACCGGGCTGTCAGCCGGGCCGTGGCGGTGGACACGCTCACAGGGTCCGGCCGGCGGGCACTAAGTCTCCGCGTTTCCCGGGAGCCGCGTCGGTGCTAGCATTTTTTTACGAGGCCGGGACCACCCGAGGTATGACAGCCAGCAGGTCGCGTGTCGCGGCCGGGAGGTCGGGGTGGCGCCCGCTCCGGCTAACGACAACGCTTAAACAGCACACAGCCGTGTCCATCGCACACTGATGGGTGCAATCGAGGACGTCTACGAGGACCTCGACGCGGATGTCTCCGAGGAGGAGTTCCGCGAGGCCGTCGAGGCGAAGGTCGAGCAGATGGGGGGCCTCGCGGACGAGGAGACCGCCGCGATGCTCATCGCCCACGAACTCGCCGACAGCGAGGTCGGCCAGGTCGCGGACATCGAGCCCACGATGGACGAGGTGAAGTTCATCGCCAAGGTGGTGTCGGTGGGTGACCTGCGGACCTTCGAGCGCGACGACGGGGAGGGTCGGGTTGTGAACGTCGAGGCGGCGGACGGGACAGGGTCGCTCCGGCTGGCCTTCTGGGACGAGCAGGCACAGTCGGTCGCCGACGGGCAACTCGTGCCCGGTGACGTCCTCCGGGTCAAAGGCCGCCCGAAGGATGGGTACAACGGGCTCGAGGTGAGTGTCGACAAGGCCGAGCCTGACGCGGACGCGACCATCGACCTCGACCTCGACGGGGAGACGACAGTCGAGTCACTGACCATGGGCCAGTCAGACGTCACACTGCGGGGGCTGGTGCTCGGGACAGACTCGGTGCGGACGTTCGACCGTGACGACGGCTCCGAGGGCCGGGTTGCGAACCTGACACTTGGTGACGAGACCGGCCGGGTCCGGGTCACGCTGTGGGACGAGCGGGCCGGCCGGGCCGAGGAACTCGACCCAGGGACAGCCGTCGAGGTTGTCGACGGCTACGTCCGCGAGCGGGAGGGGGAGCTGGAACTCCACGTCGGCGACCGTGGTGCCGTCGAGGCGGTCGACGGCGAGGTGGCCTACGAGCCCGACACCGACCCGATTGCCGGGGTAGAGATCGGCGAGACCGCGGACCTCGCGGGCGTGGTCCGGTCGACGGACCCCGTGCGGACGTTCGACCGTGACGACGGCTCGGAGGGGCAGGTCCGGAACGTTCGTATCCAGGACGACACCGGTGATATGCGCGTGGCGCTGTGGGGTGACACGGCAGACATCGACCTCGCGCCCGGCGACGAGGTGCTCGCGGCCGACGTCGAAATCGAGGACGGCTTCCAGGACGACCTGGAGGCCTCCGCGAACTGGCGGTCGACGGTTGTCGTCCTCGACGACGCGAGCACAGGGGCGGACGGTGGCGGTGGCGGTTCCGGCGGGGCGGCCGGCGACGCGACAAGCGAGATGTCGGCCGGGCGCGGAGCGGGGTCCGGTGACCGGGCTGGCAGCCAGGCAGGGGGTGAGGACACGCCCGGGCTGGACGCCTTCGCCGACGGCGAGGGTCTGGCTGTGAGCGAGGGTGGCGGTGACCGAACGACAGCCGGCGGTTCGACGGTCGGCGGGGGCGGGGACGGCGGGCAGACGGCCGCCGAACGCATCGAGTTTACCGGGACAGTCGTCCAGACGGGCGACCCGGTCGTACTGGACGACGGGCGGGAGACGATGACCGTCCGGACCGACGCCCGACTCCAACTCGGGGAGGAGGTGACGGTAAAGGGGCGGCTCGCGGGGGAGACACTGGAGGCCGACGAGGTCCGGTAGCGTGTGTAGGAAACGCTTAAGACCGCAACACTCCCCTTGTGCCCTATGAGCGTCGAGCTACCGTTCGCGCCGGTGGACGCGGTCATCCGGCGGAACGCTGGGGACCTGCGCGTGAGCAGGGGGGCGACGGCCGAACTCGCCCGGCGCATCCAGACCCGGGGGGCACGCCTGGCCGCGGACGCAGCCGAGGACGCGAGCGCGGACGGCCGTAAGACGCTGATGGCCGCGGACTTTGGCGTCGAGCGCGTCCCGGACAAGGACAGTCTCGAACTGCCGATCGCGCCGGTCGACCGGATTGCTCGCCTGGAGATAAACGACCGCTACCGGGTCGCGATGGACGCGCGAGTCGCGCTGGCGACGCTACTTGAGTCGTTCGCGGACGACGCCGCTGCGGCGGCAGCGACGCTCGCCCGTCACGCCGACCGCCGCACTGTGAAGGCGGAGGACGTGGCAACGTATTTCGAACTCGGGCAGTACTTCGAATGAGATACGGCCACCGGGAGGTCTGCCTCGACCACGAAACCGGACCGCGCCACCCGGAGAGCCCCGACCGAATCCGCGCCATCCAGCGCGCGCTCGCCGAGCATCACGGTGTCGCCTACGCCGAGGGTTCGCCGGCAGCCACCGAGAGCGTGCTCGCGGTGCACGACAGCGACTACGTCGACGACCTGCGGGAGTTCTGTGCCGGCGGCGGCGGCAACTGGGACGCCGATACCGTCGCGGTCGAGGAGACCTTCGAGGCCTCGCGTGCGAGCGCCGGGCTCGCGGAGTGGGCTGTCACCGCCGCCCTCGACGGCGCCTCGGGCCGAGAGACCCCCTTCTCGCTGGGGCGACCCCCGGGCCATCACGCCGTCGGGGACGACGCGATGGGGTTCTGTTTTTTCAATAACGCCGCCGTTGCTGCACAGGCGGCACTCGACGAGCGACCCGGTGTCGACCGGGTGGCCATCCTCGACTGGGACGTCCACCACGGCAACGGAACACAGGACATCTTCTACGACCGCGGCGATGTCTTCTACGCCTCCATCCACGAGTCCGGGCTGTACCCGGGGACCGGGAAGGTCCACGAGACCGGCGAGGCCGGGGGTGAGGGGGCGAACCTGAACATCCCGTTCCCGCCGGGGACGACTCACGACGCGTACGTGGCGGCACTCGGTGAGGCAATCACGCCGGCGCTGTATGAGTTCGACCCCGACCTGCTGGTCATCAGCGCGGGCTTTGACGCCCACGAACACGACCCCATCTCGCGGATGCGTGTCTCGACGGAGGGGTACGGCCTGCTGACCGACCGGGTCCGGGGCCTCGCCGACGAAACCGGCGCGGCACTCGCGTTTGTGCTCGAAGGGGGGTACGACCTGGACACCCTCGCTAGTAGCGTGAGTATGGTCCACGAGGTTTTCGACGGCTACGAGCCCGTCGAGGGGGACACCGAGGTCGACAGCAGCGCCCGGAACGTCATCGACGCGGTGACAGACCAGGGTTTCGGCAGGTAGCCGGTGGGGCCGGTTCGGGGCGGATTCAGGGCCGGGGCGCGAAGTAGCGAGCCAGCGCGGCGCCGAAAGGGTCGGCGAGGTCGGCAACCGCCTCGTCGACCAGCACCTCGTACCCCTCCCGCAGCGCCGACTCGACGTGGGTGCCGAGTGCAACGTCGAATAGCCGGTCACTCTCGCAGAACGCAGCCGCCGACGTGACCGCCCGCTCGCGCTCGACGACATAACGGTCGCCGTCGACGAAGGGGCCGTAGGCGTCGGTGTCGGCGTAGGCATCGAAGAAACTCCCGGCGTGTTCGCGGACGTGGACCGGTGGCCCCTCGTGGCGTTCGACGGCCGGTAACTCGGCGACGGTCAACTCGAGGAGGAGTGCGGCGTCGGCACCGGTGTCCGTAGCGAGGGCCACGGTCCGGAGCACGCCGAACCCTCGGCGGTCGAGTTCGTCGGCCACGCCGGCGAGTGACTTCTCGAGTTGGGGCCACAGCTGGTCCTCGACGATTTCAGGGGCGTCGAAGCGGACGGCAAGCGGCGTTGTTCCCCGGGCAGCGACGTGCTCGCGGGCGGTCACAGTGTCGAGTGGAGCCGGCGTGTCGGGCTCGAACAGGTCGGCCCGGGGGTCGGCGAGCAGTTCGCGGGCGTAGTGCTGGAGGCGGGCGACGTTTGCCGGCGAGCAGACCGCGGCGACGTTGCGCTCGGGGTCGGTCGGGTCGACCACGACGAGCGGGTCGTCGACGGACACGGCGGCGTGACCCCCGGGGTCGAACTCGACCGGCGGCTGCCAGTCGGCGGCGGCCCCGACAAGCGGGCGGAACCCGCCGTACTCGCAGACGAGCAGTTCGAGCAGAAACCCCGAGAACCCGCGGGTACGGAGGTCGCTGCCGTAGACGCCAATCGCCTTGCAGAACTGCTTTGCGACCCGGGCCTCGTCGGCGAGGCCACCGTCCAGCCGACCCTCGAGATAGCGGGTGTGAAAGGGCGTCCGGTCGACCGCAGACTGAATCGCGGTCGCGTCCTCGACGTCGAAACAGGGGACCAGGTCGACGTCGTAGCCGTTGTAGCTGCCGACGACGTAGGGGTGTTCGGCGTACTCCTCGTGGCCGTCGGGGAGGACGGCGTGTCCGACCTTTAGGCCGTACTCCGCCAGTTGCTCGCGGTCCAGGTCGGGCGGAAACGCCACGAACAGGTCGATATCGCGGTCGCCGGCCAGCCAGGTGTCCCGGGCGGTCGAGCCGACCTGGATGACCGCGGCGTCGACCGGCAGGTCGGCGACGGCCGCCCTGATACGCTCGGTGAGGGCGGTCGCGGTGTCCCGGAGTGCTCGGCGCTCCTCGTCGGTCGGGACGACCCGCTCGCGGACCGCCGTCGTCACCGCCGCGAAGTCGTCCTTGGACATACACCGAGTGTCGGGAGCGGTACCGGAAAGCGTGTCGGTACCGCGGGAAAGCGAAACGCCTTTTTGACGGTTCCGACTACGGGTGGTTGCGAGCCGCCGTAGCTCAGTTGGTAGAGCACCACGCTGTTAACGTGGTTGTCCCAGGTTCGAGTCCTGGCGGTGGCGTCCCCGCCGAGTTTTGCGAGGTGGGTTATCCCAGAGCGACGTTCCTGTGAGTAGCCAACTGCAGTAGCTCGAAAAGCGTTTCCGGACGGGGGAGCTACTTCAGGTATGCTTCGGATCATCGGGGTACTGTTGCTCATCCCTATCCTCGACATCCTCCTGCTGGTGGTCCTGATGGGGGTCATCGGCTGGGAGGTGGTGGTGCTGGCGGTGGTGCTGTCGGCACTGGTGGGGCTGTTGCTCGCCCGGGCCGAGGGGCGGAACACACTCCGGAAGATACAGCAGAAACTCGCACGAGGCGAGCCCCCGACCGACGAGTTGCTCGATACCGCCCTGCTGCTGGTGGCCGGCGGCTTCCTGCTCACTCCGGGGCTCGTGACCGACGCCGTCGGACTCCTTCTCGTAGTTCCCCTGACACGGTATCCCGTTCGGCTGGCGGTCAAGCGGTGGGTGGTCGTCCCCTATGTCGACGCCAAGGCCGACGGGTTCGCCACCGGGAACGTCTACGTCGGCGGGTTTCCCGGCGGCGAGGGCGGTCAGCAAGGGCCCGGCCCCGGCGGCGCGACCGGCGAGGACGTTCACGACCTCGACGAAGATGCCTATGACATCGGCTCCGGTGACGACCGGTAGCGGTGACAGTGCACCCCGCCGTTCAAAAGAAACGCTTAACAGGGCAACTCCGGTACATCTGAATACGTTTGCACGGGCCAATAGCTCAATCAGGTTGAGCGCTCGGCTGATAACCGGGAGGTTCGCGGTTCAAATCCGTGTTGGCCCACTCTGTCACCTCACGATATTCGGTGACACGTAAACAGCAGGCTCACGCCTTCTACCTCCCAATTTCGGAACTTCACCAAAGCTTGAGTAACACCATTGAACGACTGAGTTCAACAGGTCACTGCTCGGCCACACTGCCGTCTTGCGTTCTACAATAGTTGATACTTGTCGGGG
>JBLGCN010000062.1:0-8761 GCA_047617405.1 Natronomonas sp. | reverse complement strand
GCTTCGCCGCAGGAACAAAGCGCTCCAGTAGCGTCTTCAGCGGCTCCGGGTCGGCGAACAGCCGTACCCGTGGCGGGTCCTCGGTCCCGGCGAGCCGGTCGATGAGCGTCGCCATCAGCGCCCGCGGTGGGTTGACGACGAGCAGCTCTGTGGACCGGTCAAGCGCGCCGGCGACCACAGCACCGGCCGACTCCTCAACGCTATTCGAGGACAGCGACATACCTGTTGGTAGTCGGATGAAACATTTAGCTGTAGTGGCCGACTGTCAGCCGAGAGGGGTCTAAACGCCGGGCACGCCCTCTTCGGCCTCGAGCAACTCGTGGTACCGGTTGCGGATGGTGACCTCCGAGATGTTGGCAACCTCGGAGACCTCGCTCTGGGTGACCTTCTCGTTGGTGAGCAGCGAGGCGGCGTAGACCGCGGCGGCGGCAAGCCCGACGGGGGACTTGCCGGAGTGAACGCCCTGTTCTTTGGCGTTCTGGAGGAGCTGTCGGGCGCGGCGCTCGACCTCCTCGGAGAGGTCAAGGTCCGAGGCAAACCGGGGCACGTAGCTCTCGGGGTCGGCGGGCTGGATCTCCAGGCTCAGTTCGCGCACGACGTAGCGGTAGGTCCGGGCGATCTCGTCTTTCTCGACACGGGAGACGTTTGCAATCTCGTCGAGACTACGTGGGGTGCCGGCCTGTCGGGCGGCGGCGTACAGTGCCGCGGTGGAGACCCCTTCGATGGAGCGGCCAGGGAGCAGGTCCTCGTCGAGCGCGCGACGATAGACAACACTCGCGGTTTCCCGGACGTTTTCGGGGAGGCCAAGCGCGGAGGCCATCCGGTCGATCTCGCCAAGCGCCTGTTTGAGGTTGCGCTCCTTCGAGTCCCGGGTGCGAAAGCGTTCGTTCCAGGTGCGCAGCCGTTGCATCTTCTCGCGCTGGCGGCTGGAGAGGGCGTTGCCGTAGGCGTCTTTGTCCTGCCAGCCGATGTTGGTCGACAGCCCCTTGTCGTGCATCATCTGGGTTGTTGGGGCACCCACACGGGACTTCTTGTCCTTCTCCTTTGAGTCGAAGGCGCGCCACTCAGGGCCGGGGTCGATCTCGTCTTCCTCGACGACGAGGCCACACTCCTCACAGACGGTCTCGCCGTGTTCGGCGTCGTTGACCAGTGTGCCGCTACACTCCGGGCAGACCAGCTCCTCCTCATCTTGCGTCTCTGTTTCCTCCTCGCGCTCGTCGCGCTCGCGTTCGCGCGTGCCTCGCCTCGTGGTAGTGTCGGTCATGGTGTGCAAAACGGGTGAAATACCCGAAGAACGTCGTATCGTATTAACGTGTTGGGCTTTCGGCAACTTAAAGTCTTTGGAGGGGTCAACACCTAAACTTGTTGTCCCAGAGGGCATCGAAACCCTTAGTGACGGGACGGGTCTGACAGTGAACATGAGTGAGTCAGCCGTCGACCCCGAGGAAGTCGCCCATATCGCCGACCTAGCGCGCGTCGACCTCGACGACGACGAACTGGCGGTCTTCGCCGAGCAGTTCGCCGATATCCTCGCGTACTTCGAGACCCTGGACGAGGTGCCCGAGGTCGAGCGCGAACCCGACCTCACCAACGTGATGCGAACCGACGAGGTCGAGGCGTCACTGAGCCAGGCCGAGGCGCTGGCGAACGCCCCGGATTCGGAGGACGGCTTCTTCAAGGGGCCGCGGGTCTCGTGAGTATGAGCGGCTACAACGCGTACATCACCAGCGAGTCCATCCCGGGGAGTGACGACGGTCCTCTCGCCGGCCGGACCGTTGCTGTAAAGGACAACATCTCCACAGAGGGCGTCCCGACGACCTGCGGGTCGGCGATGCTCGCGGAGTATGTCCCCCCATACGACGCGACAGTTGTCAGACGGCTGAAGAAAGCCGGCGCGACCATCCCCGGCAAGACCAACATGGACGAGTTCGGGATGGGGACCACGACCGAGACCTCCGCCTTCGGTCCGACGGAGAACCCCGCCGCCGAGGGGTACGTCCCCGGCGGTTCGTCGGGCGGGTCGGCGGCCGCCGTCGCCGCCGGCGAGGCCGACCTCGCGTTGGGCAGTGACACCGGCGGGTCGGTCCGGTGTCCCGCCGCCTTCTGTGGTGTGGTCGGGATCAAGCCAACCTACGGGCTGGTCTCCCGGTACGGGCTGGTCGCCTACGCCAACTCCCTGGAACAGATCGGCCCGCTCGCACCCACAGTCGAGGAGGCCGCCGGGTTGCTCGAGGTGGTTGCCGGCCCGGATGACCGGGACGCCACGACGCGGGATGCCCGCGAGGAGACCGGAGACGACGACGCTTACGACTACGCGAGCGCCGCCGACGGCGATGTCGACGGGATGGCGGTTGGCGTGCCGACGGAGCTACTCGAGGGGGCCGACGAGGCGGTCCGCGAGCAGTTCTGGGCTGCCATCGACGACCTCGAGGCCCGGGGCGCGACCTACCACGAGGTCGATCTCCCTTCGCTGACCCACGCTGTCGAGGCCTACTACGTCATCGCGATGTCCGAGGCGTCCTCGAATCTCGCCCGGTTCGACGGCGTCAGATACGGGCTATCCGCCGGCGAGACCGAGGAAGGGTACGACGGTGACTGGAACGACACCTACGCCCGTGTCCGCGAGGCGGGCTTCGGCGAGGAGGTCAAACGGCGGGTCCTGCTCGGGACCTACGCCCTCTCGGCGGGCTACCAGGACAAGTACTACAAGAAGGCCCAGGACGCCCGCGCCTGGGTGAAACGGGACTTCGACGAAGCACTCGGGAACGCCGACGTGCTCGCCTCGCCGACGATGCCAGTCCCGCCCTTCGAGCGCGACGAGAGCCTCGAAGACCCGCTGAAGATGTACCTCGCCGACGCCAACACGACGCCGGTCAACCTCGCCAATCTCCCCGCGATCTCGGTGCCCGCCGGCGAGACCGACGCGGGACTCCCTGTTGGCCTCCAACTGGTCGGTCCGGCCTTCGGCGAGAGGACTATCATCCGGGCGGGCAGCGCGCTCGCGTGACCGGGTCGGGGTCTACAGCCCGATACCGGACGCCACTTTTGTAGCGTCGCCGGACAGTCGAGGCCGACCCGGAGCAGGTGGGCTTACGAGAGGACACGGAGTCGCTCGTAGACCTCCGCGAGCCGGTCGACGGCGTGGTCGACGCTGAGGGAGTCCCGGCGGGCCAGGCAGGCCTCGCTGAGCCGGTCGCGCTCCACGAAGGTACGGTCGATAGCCGCCGCGAGCGCCTCGGGGTCATCGGGCGGGGCCTTGTAGCCGGTCTCGCCCGTCTCGATGGTGTCGGCGAGCGCGCCGGCGTCCACGCCCGCGACGGGCGTCCCACAGGCGTTTGCCTCCAGCGCGACCAGCCCCTGGGTCTCGACCGGGCTGGGAAAGCCAAAGACGTCCAGTGCGGCGTAGAAGGCGGGGAGGTCCTCGCGGTCCAGAAAGCCCAGAAACCGGGCCTCGACCCCGTGTTCGTCGGCCAGGCTCTCGAGGTCCCCGCGTGCCGGGCCGTCACCGGCAAGGACCAGTGTCACCTCGCGGTCCAGTCCGGCGACAGCCTGGACGAGCACCCCCAGCCGTTTCTCGTGGCCGTGGCGGCCGGTGTAGCCCACGAGCGGGCCGTCGGGCAGGGCAAAGCGCTCCCGGGGGGTGTCGACAGGCGCGAACACGTCCGTGTCGACGCCGTTCGGGACGACCGTCACCTCGGTGTCGACACCGACGGCGTCCTCGACGTGCGTCGCCGTCCGCTCGCTGGGCGCGACGACGACATCGACGTGGTTGAGAAACCACCGCTCGTACCCGGTCGCGGCCTGCCGGACCGTCCGCTTCACCTGGCCGCCGACCGAGAGGTACTCCGCGTACTCCGCACAGGGGGTGTGGTACGAGGCGACGAGCGGCCGGTCGCTCGCCCGGGCCGCCCGTAACGCCCCCAGCCCGACCCCGAAGGGGGTGTGGGCGTGGACGACATCGGTGTTCGCAACCGCGTCGGGGACGCTGGGTAACCCCAGACGAAAGCCGTCGTAGAAGGGGAACGGGAGGCTCCCGACAGGGTGTTCGGTGGCCGCCGGGTCGTAGTCACTCCCCGGGTAAACAACGTCCATCCGGCTGCCGCGCTGCTCCCAGCGGTCCCGCCACGTCCGGACGGTGTAGGTCACCCCGTTGACCGTCGGGAGGTAGGTGTCGGTGAACGCGGCCACCCGGGGGAGCGTCATCGCCGCGGAGTCGTCCGTCGAGTGACTAAGTAGTTGTTATTCCGGCCCCCGGTCGGCCCTCACCCTGAGTCGACGCTGTTCGACGGGGTCGGGTCACCGTCGACGACCCGCCCGGGGTCGCCGTCGAGCGCTGCCTCGTAGGCCTCGACGAGCCCGTCGCCGACACGGTCGAGACTGTGTTTACGTGCCGTCTCGCGGGCGTTCTCGCCGAGTCGTTCGCGCAGGGCCGGGTCGGCGGCGAGCCGGTCGAGCGCCTTGCGATACTCCGCCTGGGTCGAGCACAGCAGGCAGTCGTGGCCGTCCTCGTAGAACTCCCGGAAGACCGGGATGTCCGAGAGGACAACGGCCTTTCCACAGGCCATCGCCTCCAGGACGGCAATCCCCTGATTCTCGGCCTTCGACGGAAAGAGATAGACGTCACCGGCGCCGTACGCCCTACGAATGTCCTCGACCCAGCCCGTGAAGGTGACATTCTCCGGCGGGTCACGGGTCCACCGTCGGACGGTCCGGGACGCCTGTGGGCCGCTGTCGTAGGGGCCAAACCACGCAAAGTCGTAGTCAGTCCGCTCGGCCAGCCGGCAGAAGGTGTGCACCCCTTTTCGCTCGAAGACGTTGCCGACCGCGAACACGACCATCCCCGAGAGCCCAAACCGGTCGCGGGAGGCCGCGCGCCTGTCGTCGTGGCCCGCGAGCGCGTCGATGTCGACCCCGTTGCTCAGCGGCCGGACCGGCGCGTCGATAGGGTAGTCCTGGAGGGTGCGTCTGGTGTACTGACTCGGGCAGAGCGCCAGGTCCGCCTGCGAGTAGTACCACCGCAGATACCGGCGGAGCGCGGGTGCGACCGTGTGCGAGCCGCGGAAACTCCCCCGGAAGTCCTCGGCGGTGACGTGGGTGTGGAGGACGACCGGGCGGTCGTGGCGGCGGGCGTGGCGGACCATGGCGGCGCTCGCGGGCCCGACCATGTTGCAGTGGAGCAGGTCATACTCCCGGAGGGCCCCGGCCCCACCGGCGAGGCTGGCCAGCGCCCGGGTCGGGCTTGCACCCTGCCAGGGCGAGGTGAGGAAGTCGACACCGGTGTCGGCGAGTGCCCGCCGCTGGTGGTCGACGGCGGTGCCGATCCCACTGCGCTCCAGTTGGGGGGCCAGTTCCAGGTAGTGTAACACCCGCACGGGTGGGCCGAGGCGAGGCGCGGGCAAAACGGTACCGGAACCGCGAACCGCC
The DNA here is from genome assembly GCA_047617405.1 of Natronomonas sp. Classification (GTDB taxonomy): domain Archaea; phylum Halobacteriota; class Halobacteria; order Halobacteriales; family Haloarculaceae; genus Salinirussus. Next base: position 3,337 of record JBLGCN010000062.1, on the reverse strand, counting down.
GGCCGAGGAGCACAACGCATAGGCCCACCGACGGTGAAGGCAGGCTGTGAGCATCGCCGCGGAGCGCATCGAACGGTTACAGGAGTTGGCCCGCGAGGCAGCCAGTACGGGCCACAGGGAGCGGGCACGGCGGTACGTGCAACGCGCCCGGCGTATCGCCGAGCGCAACCGGCTACCGCTGCCCCGGCGGTTCCTCCGGTTTACCTGTGACCGGTGTGACGCCTACCTCCGCCCCGGCCGGAACGCCCGGGTTCGCCTGCAGGACGGCCACGTTGTCGTCACCTGTGACTGCGGCGAACACGCCCGTTACCCCTACCGAGAGGGCGGGTAAACCGGCTCTCGGGCGGTGACAGGTGGGATCACTTTTACCTCCGGCGTTGCTCTGTTGGGCCAGCTATGACGACGGACCGCAGTCGTGCTATCCACGAACTCGACGCGACAGTGCGAGTCGGCAAGCGAGGTGTGGAGTCGGTCGCCGACGAGCTAGTCAGCCAGCTGGCCGACCGGCAGTTCGTCAAGGCAAAGTTTCTCAGAGCCGCGCGCGGAACGACCGAGACGGGGACGCTTGCGGCTGACCTGGCCGAACACGCCGGCGCGGAGGTGGTCGACGTACGGGGCCACACGGCGGTGTTCGAGCGATGACCCTGCTGCAGTCGGCGGTGTTCGCGGACCTCCTCCGGGAGGCTGGGGTCCCCTACGCCCGGCCGGTCGGGTCCCTGGTCACGTTCGGCCTGGCCTTTCTCGTCGTCTACCTCCTCGGGAGGGCTGTCCTCGGGCAGGTCGTCTCCCGCGTGCTCGACAGGCGCGGGCTCGACGTCCACGCCAGGCGTCCGCTACAGAAGCTGACCCGGGTTGGTATCGTCTTTGCGGCAGTCGCCGTTGCCTTCGGGCTCGCCGGCTACGGGAGCTTCCTTGGCGCGCTCGCGACTGTCGCCGCGGCGGCCACCCTTGCCATCGGCTTTGCCCTGCAGGACGTCATCGCCAACTTTGTCGCCGGCGTCTTTATCTACACCGACAGGCCGTTCCGGATCGGCGACTGGGTCGAGTGGGACGGCAACGCCGGCGTCGTGGAGGACATCTCGTTGCGTGTGACACGGGTTCGCACCTTCGACAACGAGCTCCTGACCGTCCCGAACGCACAGCTCACCGACGGCGTCATCAAGAACCCCGTCGCGAACGAGCAACTGCGGATGAAGTTTCTGTTTGGCATCGGCTACGACGACGACATCGACAGGGCCACCGAGGTCATTATCGAGGAGGCCGAACGCCACGACGACATCCTCGAGGACCCTGCGCCGTCGGTCCGCCTGACCGAACTCGGGGACTCCTCGGTCGGCCTGCAGTCCCGGGTCTGGATCGCCAACCCGACGCGGGCGAGCTTCGTGCGGACCCGCGGCGAGTACGTCACCGCGGTAAAGGAACGATTTGACGAGGAGGGGATCGACATCCCCTACCCGAACCGCACCATCGGCGGCGACCTCGCTATCGACGGCACGGAACTGGCCGAGCCGGCCGACGACTGACGGTATGAGCAACGGAGTTAAGCGCTGCTGGCCCGGATATAGTCGAGACGGATACACCCAGGTGACCAGGCGGTGAGCAGCAGACAAAATCGGGAGACAGGCAGGGACGGGGCCGGTGAGGGGGACGACCACAGTGCGGAGCCGGCGCTCGTCTCTGTCGACGACTCCGGCGAGGGGACCGAGTTGACTATCGACGGCCGGGCTGTCCGCCGGCGTGCACAGGGTCTGCTCGAGGACTGGGAGCGTGCCGGTCACCTGCGTCAGGTTCAGTCTCGGACCCGGACTGTGACCGCACTCGCCCTCGGAGTGTTCGTTGTTTCGGCCCTCCTGTCGGGGACGACAACAGGGATCACGGCAACGGTCGCCACAGTCTGGCTCACGGTTAGCGGTGTGGTTGCCACGGCTGTCGGCGCGGTCGCACTCCTCCTGCGTGGACTCCGGAAGCCGCGTGATATCCTGGACAAACAGGGGCTGCTCGCGGTGGTCGGCCTCTCGTTACTGGCGGTCGGCGGGACACACGCCGGGCGGCACCCGGCCTCGCGGGCCGCGTGGCGGTATCTCGTCACCGGCCCGTTGTCGTCGGGGACCCGGCGAGACAGTGTAGTGACCGGCGACTTCGGCGGCTATGAGTCGCCGTCGGAGCCGGTTCCGCTCCGCCGGTACGTCCGTCTGGCCGGCGGTCTCTCCGCGGCCGTGGTTGTCCTCCACCAGGGGTGGCTCGTCTTCCAGGGTCGCGACACGGTGCTCTCCTCGCTGGTGCGGTCACTCGCCGGTCAGGCCCCTGGCACGACGTCCAGGGCCGGTGGCGGAGGGGTGTGGGCACAGCTCACGGGTGTCGAGACCCTGGCGGTTCTCCTCGGGGTAGCAGTCATCGGGGCGGTGGTTGGCGCGCTCATGGCGGTGAGTCGCCGGTAAGTGTCGGGTGTTTGTAGAAACGGACAGCCGGGGTTGCCCGGCGTTCGGGCGCGGGTAGTCCCGCGTGCCTCCTCCACCCCGCGACCCTGCGAGCGAGGGCTGTCCAGGGGTTCGCTGCTCGCTTCCGCGCCTGACGGGGTGCCCCCGGTTAACCACACGCCTGCGCCCCTGCAGGCACAGCCGTGTGGACCGCCGTCCCCGTAGGACGAGGCTTCGACGTTGGCTTGCGGGGCCCGCGTCCGTCTGACCGGACGCGTCCGGTGTTCGGTCCCCACTTGAGGCCACGTGTGGGAGTGCGAGCGGGGCCTAACCGCCCGACCTAGTCCATGCTGTTCTACCACAGGTTTCTATAAGGGCCTTTCGGGTACGGGCTCAGAGCAGCGAGAGCGCCCGAGCGTACCACAGCGCCGCCGCCGGCGCGACGAGGGCGAGTGCGGCGGTGACCCACCGGTGGAGCCCCGAGAGTTCGACCGCGTCGAGGCGGACGGTCAGTGCCCACCCCAACAGGAGGACGAACGCAAAGGCGCTGAAGACCAGCGCCGCGCCGGCGGCAAACTGAGGGTCAGAGCGCTCCTCACGGCCGGCGGCAAAGACGATGACTGCTACCAGCGCGAGCATCGCCCCCACCAGCGGGTTCACCACACCGGTCCCGTAGTAGGTTCCTACGGTGTCGACCGCCAGATACGGGTAGACGAGCGCCGTGAGGACGACCAGGCAGCCGGCAATCCCGGCAAGGGGCGCGGCGCGGCGGTGGTCCATGTGGCCGACTCCGGCCGGCCGGCTCTTAAGCCGGACGGTCCCGGGTCTGCGGGGGTGTGACAGGCAAAGGATACCCCGGGCCAGCGCAGTGTCGACGACCGTTTCGCGTGGCTCGTTGTCCTCGATGGTGACCACGGCCG
>JBLGCN010000061.1:0-8795 GCA_047617405.1 Natronomonas sp. | reverse complement strand
GTCTCGGGATCGTCGAGTACCAGGCCGAGTCCAGCGCTCACGAGCTCATCGAGAGCTACGAGCGGAGTTTCCGGGTCACCAACCCCCAGCAACTGGCCGACGCCATCGTCGACTGCGGGGCGTTCGACCGGCTGCGTGTCGAGGACTCCTGGGCGCGCTACGACCACGACGCCGTCGCCGGCAGGTACGTCGACTGCTACGAGCGACTGACCGCCGAGTACGGCCTGCTCTGAGCTACTCCCGGTCGGCAGCCTCGACGACATCGACCGCCGCACGGTTCGCGGCGACATCGTGGACGCGAACGATATCGGCGCCGCGCTCGGCGGCAACCGCCGTCGCCGCGACGGTCGGCTCGAGGCGCTCACCGGCCTCGCGGCCGACCTCCGCGAACATCGACTTGCGGGAGTGACCGACCAGTACCGGACAGCCCAGCCCCTGGAACTCGTCGAGCCGACCCAGCAACTCGAAGCTCTCCTCGCCCGACTTCCCAAAGCCCACGCCGGGGTCGACAATAATCTGTGAGCGGTCGAGCCCGGCCTTCTCCGCCAGGAGAACCCGCTCTGTGAGCTCGTCGACCACGTCCTCGACCACGTCGTCGTAGTGGACCTCCTTTCCCTTGACCACGGGTGCGTTAATCGAGTGCATCACAACCACGGGGACATCGTGTTCGGCCGCCACGAGCCGCATCTCGGGGTCCTCGAGCCCCGAGACGTCGTTGAGGATATCGGCCCCGGCGGCGAGCGCCGCCCGCGCCACCTCGGCCTTCCGGGTGTCGATCGAGATGTCGACGTCCATCCCGGCGAGGCGTTCGACCACCGGGACGACCCGCCTGCGCTCCTCCTCCGGAGGGACCGGGTCGGCGCCCGGCCGGGTCGACTCCCCGCCGATATCGACGATGTCAGCGCCGGCCGCGACCATGTTCTCGGCGCGGGTGACGGCGTCGACGGGGTCGTTGTACTCGCCGCCGTCGTGGAAGCTGTCGGGGGTGACGTTCAGGATCCCCATCACCGCGGTGCCGTCCGCCCAGGGGTGGCTCGGCCCGGCGTCGACACCGATGCCGAGGGTCTCCCGGAGTTCATCGCCGAAGGGTGCGAGGCCGTAGGGCTGCCCGTCGAGTTTGTCGGCCAGCCGCCTGAACTGGGCCATCGTCCCCATCATCAGCACGTCCAGCGACTCCTGGTCCTGGTCGCTCAGCCCCGAGACCGCACACTCCCCGCCCAGCGAGAGCAACTCCTCTTTGAGGTACTGGGCCTGTCGGGGGCGTACTCGCGTCTTCAGGGCGCGGTGGACACCTTTCCCGCGCATCCGCCACGCCCCGGCGTCGGTGACATTGGCCCGCTTTATCGCCGCCCGTGACCCGGCGATGGAGTCGAGACGCTTTGGGATGTCGACGCGCGCCCACCCGGCCCGGGCCTCCGCAACCGTGTACAGCGAGCCCGTGACGAGGACAGCGTCCCCCGGCTGTGCGGCGTCGAGGACGGCGTCGAGTGCGCCGGGGACGTCCGAGCGGGTCCGGACATCGGCGTCAGTCTCCGCGCGAAACACCTCCGCGAGCACCCGGCTATCCTCGGCGCGGTCCCGGTCGGGCTCGCAGGCAACCACGCTGTCGGCGGCGTCGAACGCGCCGGCGATCCCACGGTGGTTCTTGTCGGTGAGCGCCCCGACGACGAGGTGGAGGTCGTCGTAGTCGAACGTCTCCAGCGTCTCGGCGACGCAGGCACACCCCCGAGGGTTGTGCGCGCCGTCGAGGAAGACAAGCGGCTCCTGCCCCATCACCTCGAACCGGCCGGGCCAGTGGGCGTTGCGCAGCCCTCGTTCCAGGTCCTCGACCCCGACGTCGGCGACCTGGCGGGCCAGTGTTGCCGCCACGCCGGCGTTCTCGACCTGGTGGGCGCCGAGTAGCGGCAGCGCGGTATCGACGGTCCAGCTACCGCTCTCGTCGTCCCCGCCCCCGCTGCCGGTCGGGTCACCCGCCTGCTCGATGCGCACCCGCCACTCCAGGCCGTCACGCCCCCTGTCGTCCACGCGGACGCCACCGTCCGACCCGACAGTGACCACGTCGCCGGCCACGTCACGGACCGCGTCGAGGGCGTCGCCGTCGGTCGCGGTCACGAGCGGGCGGTCGGCAGGTGCGACGTGGGCCTTGTCGCGGGCGATCTCCTCGACAGTGTCACCCAGTGTGTCGGTGTGTTCGAGGGCGACGCTGGTGACACAGGCCGCGACCGGGTCGACGACGCTCGTGGCGTCGTACCGGCCGCCGATACCGACCTCCAGTACCGCGACATCGACCCCCTGGTGGTCGAACCCCCAGAGCGCGAGCGCGGTGACAGTCTCGAAGAACGTGGGCGCTGTGCCCTCGGTTGCCCGGTCGGTCACGTAGCCGCTGACGGCCTCGACAAAGTCGACGAGGGCAGCCTCGGAGAGCTTGCGGCCGTCGACCTGAACCCGCTCGCGGATGTCGTCCAGGTGGGGAGAGGTGTAGAGGCCGACCGAGAGCCCGGCCTCCCGGAGCACCGAGTCGAGCATCCGGGCGGTCGACCCCTTTCCGTTCGAACCGGCGACCTGGACGCAGGTTAGTTCCTCGTGTGGGTTCCCGAGGTGGGCGAGGAGACCCGCCGTCGCGTCCGTCCCTGGGCGCGGAGCAAAGCGCCGCAGGTCAAAGAGGTAGTTAGCCGCCTCGTGAAACTCCATGCCCCTGTTGCGTGGACCGCCCGGCTTTAGCCTATCGGACCACCGCTCTCAGCCGGAACCCCCTCACACCGGCTTGCGGTGAAGCCGCCACAGCACACGGTCTCGGGTCGCCCGCCGGCGGGGGACCGCCGAACAGTGACTGCGTTACCGCGTCGACCCCGGCACGCTGTGTCGCAGGCTGACCCCTATCGGCGACAAGATACATACCGGCCGAGAAATCACAGAGATGTATGGCGAGTATCGAGACCGAGACCAATCGGCCGGCCGTTCCGCCGGAGGGGGCGCGGATCACGGCCGAGGTCGATGTCGAACCGGGCGAGCAAGGAGACGGCGGTGTCGAGCGCCACATCGCGCTCTGTATCGACACCAGCGGGTCGATGAACGGTGCGAAGATCAGCCAGGCCCGGGACGGCGCCTCATGGGTGTTCGGGCTGCTGGAGCCGGCAGACTTCGTCAGCATCGTGGCCTTCGACTCCAGCGCGGAGGTACTGCTCGGGCCGGTCCAGTGGGGTGACCTCGACCGGGACGACGCCCTGGAACAGGTCGAAGCGCTCTCGGCGGGCGGCGGCACAGACATGTACGCCGGGCTGGAGACTGCCCGTGACTCCCTGCTGTCACTCGACCACGACCCCGGCGCCGGCGCGGACGCCGTCCGGCGGCTCCTCCTGCTCTCGGACGGCAAGGACAAGGACCACACCGTCGCGGAGTTCGAGGGTCTCGCCGACGATATCGACGCCTCCGGTGTGCGGATCGAGGCCGCGGGCATCGGCCAGGACTACAACCAGGACACTATCCGCACCCTCGGGACGACCGCCCGCGGGAAGTGGACCCACCTGGATGCGGCCGGGGACATCGAGTCATTCTTTGGCGAGGCAGTCGAGTCCGCCTCGGCGGTGGTGGCTGCTGACGCCGAACTCGAACTCGACGCGGCCGACGGTGTGGAGGTCAGCGATGTCTACCGGGCGCTGCCTCAGGCGCAGGACGTCGAACTCGAGTGGGACGCAAACGCCGCGACAGTAAAGCTGCCCGACCTGACCGAGCGGGAGCGCCAGCGGGTCGTTATGAAGGTCGCGGCGCCGGCCCACGACCCCGCCGAGCGCGTCCCGCTCGTCCAGGTGCGGCTGCGGGCCCGCGGGGACGAGGCGACCGACCGGATCGCCGTCGATTACACCGAGGAGACCGAGGAACTGGCCGAGGCCAACGAGGCTGTCCAACTCGACCACCAGGAAACCGTCGTCCGAGCCGAACTCGGCAAGGGTAACGTCGAGGCTGCGGAGACACAGGTTGAGCAGATGACGCAGGTCCACGGCGAGACCGAGGTGGTCGAGGATATCGCCCGCGAGACCCAGGTGGTCAAGGAGGGCGGCAAGGCCGAGCGCAGCAGGGCGACAAAGCTTGTCGACGAGGAGCGCGTGGAGTGAGTGACCCGTGACCGCGACCCCCGCGACCGGCGCGTTGCTCGCGGGCCGGTACCGGCTGGGCGAGAAGGCCGGGGCGGGCGGCTTCGCGGTCGCCTACGAGGCCGTCGACACCGTGACCGGCGAGACAGTCGCCATCAAGTATCCGAACTACGACTCGAACAACAGCCCGACCGTCGTTGACCGGTATTTCGAGACCGAGGCCGACCTGCTCGAGACTGTCAGGGCCGCGGGCGGTCACCCCAACGTCATGTCACTGCTCGACCAGGGCGAGACCGACGGTCTGACATATCTTGTGGTGGAGTTCGTCGACGGCTACGAACTCGACGCGGTGGTCGACCGGACGACCCTCCCCGAGTCGGAGGTCCGGCAGGTGGGGGTCGCGCTCTGTCGCGCGATGGCCTTTCTCCACGGCAACGAGATCGTCTACCGGGACCTCAAGCCCGACAACGTGATGCTCACCGAGCCCCGTCCCGGACTGGTCAGGCCGGTCCTCATCGACTTCAACACCGCCACCTCCGCGGGCGGCGGCGGGACGACCATCCTCGGCCCCTACAAACCTCCGGAGGTTGCGGAGGCGACAGAGACCGACGCCCGCCAGGGGCCGTGGTCCGATGTTTACTCGATCGGAAAGACCCTCCTCTTTCTGCTCCGGGGGGCGGTCCCGCACAAGGACGGGGTTGACCCGCGCGATTTCGGCGTCGACTGCGAGCCGTACCTCGCGGAGATCGTCGAGAAGGCAACCCGGACCGACCCCGACGAGCGGTACCGCAACGCGACGGCGATGGAACGGGTGCTTCAGGCGCGTGACGCGACCCCCCCGCCCAGCGCCTCACTGGTTCGCCGGGGCGGTGACGAGGAGTACTCGGTCTACCCCGGGGACACCCTGGGCCGGCGGGACGCGGCCGGCCCGGCCCCGTCGATCGCCGTCCACGACGAGGGCGAGTACGTCTCGACGGTCCAGGTACAGTTCGAGCACGACGACGGGGCCTGGCGGCTCCGGGACAGCAGCCTCAACGGCACCTACATCCGGACCGGCGACGGCTGGCAGCGGGTGCTCTGTGCGGCCGGCCGCGAGCGCCTGCAGCGCAACGGCGAGGACCACACCGACCGTCACGGGTTCATCCCCCCCGAGTCACACGAGCTACACGACGGGGACACGGTCGCCCTGGTCCACCCCAGCTACGACCTCCAGTTCGAGTTCCGGACATGAGATACGCCACCGCATACGATGTCGGCGAACGCAAGCGCCCCGACGGGATCAACGAGGACAGCCTCGCGGTCTCGGTGTTCGAGGACGGTCACCGGGAGGGGTATCTGGGCCCGGAACGTGACACCGGCACGCGTTCGGACGCGGGGACGACACGGAGTGCCGCGGTGGTCGTGCTGGCCGACGGCGCCGGCGGCCACGACGCGGGCGACGTGGCCTCCTATCTCGTCACGACCCGGGTCGCCGAGGAGTTGGCACCGGTCGCGGTCCGGGCTGCCCGTGTGGACCCCGGTGACTTCGGCCTCGACACCCCGGAGGGGACTGTCCCCGCCACCGACACCCGACCGACCGGGGGGTCGGGCGGGACGGCACGGGCCGACGGTGAGGGCCCCGGCAACGAGGGCGAGACCGGGACGGCCTCGTCGCGCGGGCACCAGCTCCGGGGTGCCATCGAGACGGCTATCCAGCAGGCTCACGACGACGTGCTCGCGTACGCGTCGGAGGCCGACACCGCCGCCTACACGACCGTGGTCGCGGGCCTCGTCGTCGACGGCCGGCTCTACTACGGGTGGGTCGGCGACTCGCGAGCCTACGTCTGTAACGCGGCACACAACCATATCGCCCGACTGACCGAGGACCACGCTGTCGTCGAGCAACTGTACGCCGACGGCGAACTCGACAGTGTCGAGGCCCGCGTCCACCCGCGGAGTAACGAACTCACCCGGGCGGTCGGCGGGCGCGGGGACGCCGCCGACGTGGCCGTCGAGACGGCTGCTGTCGACCTCTTCGCGGAGGATATCCTGCTGTTGACCAGCGACGGGCTCCCCGACGCACAGAGCGACGCGCGGGCGCTGTACGACCGCTACGTCGGCAGCGGGCGGAGCGAGGCGGCCGCCGCCCGGGTCCGCGACCGGGTCGTCACCGACGCCGACATCCGCGGGTGGGTGCTCGGCGCCGGCTCACTGTCGGCGGCCGCCGACCGGCTGGTCACGGCGGGAAACGACCGCGGCGGCAAGGACAACCTCTCGATCCTGCTGGCCCAGGACCCCACACTCCCCGAGACGCCGGCCCGGCTCCCGGTGCGGAGCCGTGCCCCACACCCGGCACACCGCCGGGAGACTGTCGTCGAGGAGTGACTCACAGCAGGCAGACGGGAGGCCGGTCCTCAGGTCTCCGCGTCGGCTGCCAGCGCACAGACGTCCGTCCAGCGGCCCTGTTCCTCGAGATACGCCTGGAGTTCGACCGCGTAGTCGTCGGTCAGCGCCCGCGCCGCCGCCAGTTGTTCGTCACTCCCTCCCTCAGGGCTAGCGTCGCCGGTGAGTCCGTCAAGATACTGGCGGAGCCGGCCGAACAGCCCGCCGCCGGAGGAGCCACCCGACGGCCGGGGCGCGCCCCCCATCTCCTCCTGGATCTTCCCGAGTTCGGGGACGACCGCCTCCAGCTTGGCCGTGTCCGCGACGAGACGCGCGCTGTCGGGGTCACCTGCCGACCGGACCTCGAACTCCACGGCTGTCATGATGAGCCCCCACTCCTGGCTGGAGAACTGGGAGTTTCTGACCTGTTGTTCGAACTGCTGGTCGACACGCATGCGTGCGCCGGCGAGGTGGTCCTGCCAGTTGTCGGCCATAGCCGGCCTTGGACGCTCGCGCCTATAGGCTTACAGGTCCCGCCCGTCACGGACCGTGATATCCGCGTGTAACTCCGCTCGGAGCGCGCTGTGGACGTGACAGATATCCTCAGCCTGGTCGACGACCTCCCCGACATCGTCGCCGAGTGTTGCCTCGACCTCGATGTCGAAGCTGACGCTCTCGAGGTCGTCGTCCTCGTCGAGGTCGACCCCGACATCGACCTCGATGGCACCGACGTCGTCGTGGCCGAGCCTGTCGGCCGCGACCCTGAACGCCGGAACGAAACAGGCCGCGTAGTCGGCGGCGAGTACCTGATTCGGCGCCGGTCCCGTCTCGCCGGTCGCGTCGGTCGTCAGCTCCCAGTCGTCGACGACACCGGTGACGGCGTAGCCCTCCTCACTCCGGCTGGTGACTTCGATGTCTGGCATACCACCACACACGTTGGGTGGGGCGAAAACGGTTGTGCCGCCGGTGAGATGGCCGACGACCCGGGGGACGGCCGTCCGACCTGTGTGTCACGGCGGACGACAACACCTATGAGCACTCCCCGGTCAGTGGCTGGCATGGACGCCGCTCAGGTGGTCGTCGGGCTGGGGTACGTGGGTCTGCTCGTGGCAGCCGGTGCAGGCCTCGCCGTCAGCGTCGGGGCTGTCGCCGTCCCTGCCTCGCTCTCCGACACTGCCCTCCTCGAGCCGGTGTTTCGGGCGGTCCACGCGCTCCCGCCGGCCGGACTGGGGGCGACGGTCGTTCTCGGGGTCTGGGGGCTCTGGCGGCTCGCCGGTCTCTGACTACCGCCCCCCGCGGCCGGCCGGCGCCGACCGCCAGCCGTAGAGGGAGCCCCCGAGTCCACCGAAGACAGCAGGGTAGAGCACCCCCAGGTCGACGAACAGCCGGAGGGCGATGGCGTCGAACGGCGACACGGCCGGGACGGTGGCCGCGACGAGGACGTGGCTGAGCACCAGAAAGGCGAGGTAGCCGACCGCGAGGCTCGTCCCACGCACGACCGCCGGGATGACCGCCGCTGTCTCACTGTCTCCGGCAGTGGTGTACCCCACGGCGAGCAGTGTGAGCGCCAGCACCGTGGCGAAGATAACGGTCGGCGAGCCGAGCGACCCCGACGCGTAACCGCCGAGACCGGCGTGGAGGCCGTACACCCAGAAGACGAGCAGGAAGGGCGCGAGTAGCGGCACGGAGGCGTCCTGGACGCCGACAGCCGAGCCGAGTTCGACGGCCAGGACAGTGCCGACGACGGTCAGGAGGTACGCCTTTCCCCCTGCCGAGAGCCCGCGGACCAGGCTCCGGGGTGGGGTCGGGAGCGCCCGGGTGTTCCGGCCCGTCCAGTCGACCATACTACTCCGTTGTTCCTCCGGAAATAAATAACGGGATGACCGCACAGAGAGGTCACGACGGCGGGACAGCGCCCGTTCAGAGCTCGTAGGACTCGTCGCCGTCGAGCGCGACGACCTCGGCGTCTGACCCCGTGTCGGCGACCTCGTCGGCAAAGTCCTGTGGGTCCTGCTCGATCGGCGGGAAGGTGTCGTAGTGCATCGGGAAGGCGTAGTCGACGCCGAGCCAGTCGACGGCAATTGCGGCCTGCATGGGGCCCATGGTAAAGTGGTCGCCGACCGGGACGGCGGCGGCGTCGGGTTCGAGGAACGGGCCGATGACGTCGCGCATCTCCGACATCAGCCCGGTGTCGCCGGCGTGGTAGAACGTGGTGGCGTCCGTGTCGGAGACCTGGGTCGGCTCGGTGTCCGAGATAACGTAGCCTGCGGGCGAGCCGCCGTTGGGTGCGACAAAGCCTTCCCCCATCCCGTTGGTGTGGTCGGCCCGGTGCATTGTGACGTA